>DAIOGP010000157.1:1441-4309 GCA_036745135.1 Solirubrobacteraceae bacterium | reverse complement strand
AGTTGCCGCCCCAATAGCGCCGCACGTCGTCCGAGACGACCAGCTTCGTGCGCGGGTCGATGCGGGTGATGATCCAGATCGGGCCCTGCGGCGCGGTGTCGTGCTCACTCACCACGATCAGCCCGCCGCGCCTGCGAATCGTCGCGGTCGGGATGAAGCTCACCTCCCGGTAGTCGTCGCCGAGCGCGAACGGCAGCCCGTCGCTGCCGCGCACGCGTCGCCAGCACCGCGCTCCGTCCGGGCGCCGCGCGTGCATGCCGGCGGTGCGGACGATCCGGAAGCGCCGGCCGCCGCGATTCAGCTCCACCCTGCCCCAGTACGCCTCGAGCCCGCGTGCTCCGTAGCGAAAGGTGATGCGACCGGTGAAGCGCGTCCGGTCGCTGCCGCCTCCGGAGTGCACGCGCACCGACTCGACGCGATACTTGGCCTCGGCGCGGTTCACCGCCCGGGCGAGCGCCGTCAGCTCGGTGGGCGTCGTCGCGGCCGCGCTCGACGCCGCGTCGGTCCAGAGGACGACCGAGCCCAGCACGAGTGAGCGAGCGAGCGCAATGCGGAGCACGGGCCGGACGCTACTAGGCTCCTCGGCGTGAACGACGCGCGTGCGTTCCTGATCCTGCACGGCCTGCAGGGCTCGGGGCCGGACCACTGGCAGGGCTGGATCGCGCCGCGGCTCGCGCGGGCGGGTGCGAAGGTCAGCTTCCCGGCCCTACCGCAGCCCGAAGCGCCGCGGCTCGCGGCGTGGCTCGGCGCGCTCGACGCCGAGCTCGAGCGACTCGCCGGCCCCGCTCCGCTCACGCTGCTCTGCCACTCGCTCGGCGCCGTGCTCTGGCTGCACCGCGCCCGCACGCTGCCCGCGCGAGTGACGCCGGTCGACCGCGTCGTGCTCGTCGCACCGCCGTCCGCGTCGGCCGCCATCCCGGAGATCGCCGAGTTCGTGCCCGTCGACGTCGACCGAGCCGCCGTCGCCCGCGCCGCGCGCGCGACGCGCATCGTGTGCGCCGACGCGGACCCGTACTGCCCGGAGGGCGCCGCGGAGCTCTACGGCGCGCCGCTGGGCCTCCCCGTCGACCTGATCCCCGGCGGCGGGCACCTCAACGTCGACGCCGGCTTCGGCCCCTGGCCGGCACTCGAGGCGTGGTGCTACGGAGCGAAGAACGGCGTCGAGGCGTAGCGCTCGCCGGAGTCGGGCAGGACGGTGACGATCCGCTTCCCCCGCAGCTCGGGCCGCTTCGCGAGCTCGAGCGCGCCCCACAGCGCCGCGCCGCACGAGATGCCGGCGAGGACGCCCTCGCGCCGCGCCGCGGCGCGCGCCGTCTCGATCGCGTCCTCGTCGCTGACCGTGATGACCTCGTCGATCAGCTCGCGGTTCAGCACCGCCGGGACGAACCCGGCGCCGATGCCCTGGATCTTGTGCGGTCCGGGCGGGCGACCGGACAGCACGGCGGAGCTCGCCGGCTCGACGGCGACCACGAGCGCCTTCGGGTTGCGCGCCTTGACGACCTCGCCGACCCCGGTGATCGTCCCGCCGGTCCCCACGCCGCAGACGAGCGCGTCGACGTCGCCCTCGAGCGCCTCGAGGATCTCGGGCCCGGTCGTGCGCCGGTGGGCATCGGGGTTCGCCGGGTTCGCGAACTGGTCGGGCACCCACACGTCGTCGCGTGACGCGAGCGACCGGGCTGCCGCGACGGCCTCGTCCATGCCGCCGAGCGACTCGGTGATCTCCACGCGCGCGCCGTACAGACGCAGGATCCGCTCGCGCTCCCGGCTCATGCCCTGCGGCAGCGTGAGCACGAGGTCGTAGCCCTTCGCCGCGCACACGAACGCGAGCGCGATGCCGGTGTTGCCGCTGGTGGCCTCGACGACGGTCGTGCGGCCCGGCTCGATCCGTCCCTCGCGCTCGGCCGCCTCGATCATCGCCACGCCGATGCGGTCCTTGACCGAGCCGCCGGGGTTGAACGCCTCGAGCTTCGCGAACAGCTCGACGCCGCGCGCCTCCTCCGGCAGCAGCCGGGTCAGCTGGAGCATCGGCGTGCGCCCGACGTGGTCGGCGATGTTGATCGGGATTCGGGGCATTCCGCGCCAGCGTAGCGCCCGCCGCCTCCGTCACCCTGCGGGCGCTCGCAGGCCTGCGCGGACGCGGCCCGTCAGCCGCGTCGCGCCGGGGCCGGGCTCCGAGCGGCCCGCGCAAGGCGGGCGGGGGTGTGGTCGTCGAAGCCCGCGAAGAAGTCGCCGACGCGCTCGACGAGCTCCCCCATGCCGCGGGCGCTGAACAGGACGGGCTGGTAGCGCGTGATGTCGTAGTCGATCGTGCCCATCGCGTGGAAGTCCAGGGGACGGATCTCGACCTCGCGGAACTCCTCGAGCTCGCCGAACGACGAGAGGATCCCGGCCCCGTAGGCGCGCAGCTCCCCGTCCTCCCACACGCAGCCGAACTCCATCGTGAACCAGAACACGTCGGCCACGAACTGCAGACCCGCCTCGGTCTCCGTGCGCCGCGCCGCCTCGCCGGCGAGGCGGTTGAGCTCCGCGAAGTCCGGGTCGGCGAGCTGGTTCGCGTGGCCGATGACCTCGTGGATCAGGTCCGGCTCCGGCGTGTAGAGCGGCGCGCTCGGGTGGCGGATGTACTGGGTCGAGTGGAACTCGCGCTCGGCGAGCGCGCCGTAGAACTCCCCCAGCGGGACGATGCCGGCCGCCGGCACGTAGGCGAAGCCCGTGAGGCGTCGCAGGCGGTCGCTGACCTCGCCGAGCTGCGGGATGCGGTCGCGCGGGAGGGCCAGCGCCTCCGCGCCGGCGCGGAACGCGCGGCAGGCATGGGCGGCGTGCCGGGGCGCCAGCTCGCGCTGCACCGTCCGCCAGACGTCGTGCTCG
>DAIOGP010000157.1:0-1341 GCA_036745135.1 Solirubrobacteraceae bacterium | reverse complement strand
CGGGACGATCGACCGCACGTTGACTCGCTCTCCCCGAGCGGCATAGGGTCCCGGAAACGAAACGCGCCTCAGGGGTCGCGGAGGGGAGAGCAAGTTCCATGCGCACATTGATCGTGCTGGTGCTTGCCGTGTCGCTCATCGCCGCAGCAGGATGCGGGGGGACCTCGAGCGACAAGAAGACCGCCGCCTCGTCAGCCACGACGCAGCCCGTGAAGGCCGGTGGGCCACCTCCAGCGGAGTTGCTGGGAACCTACGCCACGAAGCTCAAGCAGGCGGATGTGCCCGCCGACGCCCCGCCGGAGCTGCGCGGCCAGTACGCCTGGGTCGTGAAGATCACCAAGGACGGCGGGCCTGACAACGCACCGACGCTGGCGATCCGCCGGTCCCCGTCCCTGGACACGTTGGAGAGTCCGACGCTGTCGGTGTCAGGGGACACGCTGACCCTCAGCAACGAGGAATGCGCACCGTCCGATCCCGGCGGCAGCTTGACCTTCGTCACCAGCACGTTCCGGTGGAAGCTCGACGGCGAGACGCTGCGTCTGACGACAGTCAAGAAGGGCTGCCCGGACAAGGTCGCCGAGACGATCCTCACCTCCCAGCCCTTGAGGAAGCAGACCTGACCGGTTCTAGATGTAGTACATCGCCGCGCCCGAGGCCCGCGCCTCGCGCTCGACGACGTCGGCGATCGTGGTCGTCGCCAGGACCTCGCGCGCGGCCCTGGCAGCATCGGCGAAGACCCCCTCGGACCCCGCGCCGAGCTCGCCGTCGAGCAGCTCGACGACCTCGAGCACCGTCACCTCACCGGGCGCGCGGGCGAAGCGGTAGCCACCCTTGACGCCGCGCTGCGAGCGCAGCACCCCCGCGCGCCGCAGCGTCGCGAAGACCTGCTCGAGGAACTGTGCCGGGATGTCGCGGCGCCGGGCGAGCTCGCCGATCGGGACGGGCTCCGAGCCGGGCGCCCGGGCGAGCTCGGCGAGCGCCTGGACGGCGTAGCGGGACTTGGTCGTGATCGAGAGCATGGCCGACCGCGTGGCGATCGTATGGCACGGCGCGGCCGGAGCGGCGCTCGCGCGGCGGCTCAGAGCCAGCCGTGCTCGTTGGCGAGCAGCACGGCCTGGGCGCGGTCGACCGCGCCGAGCTTGCCGTAGATGTTGTGCAGGTGCGTGCGCACCGTGCTCGTCGAGAGCTCGAGCTCGAGCGCGATCTGCTTGTAGACCTTGCCCTCCGCGAGTCGCCGCAGCACCTCGACCTCGCGCGTGGAGAGCGGACACGGATCGACGTGGCGCTTCTGGTCCCCCATCGGGAACGGCAGCTCGTACATCACGCTGCGCAGCTGGGCCA
>DAIOGP010000156.1:0-4313 GCA_036745135.1 Solirubrobacteraceae bacterium | reverse complement strand
GCGCGAGCAGCTCCTGGGCCGCTCGAACCCGGCTACGCAGCGGCGGCCACCACGGCCGTGGACCAGTCGATCACCGCGGTCGGCTTGACGACGTGCTTGCCCATGCCGAGCTCCTTGGGGGAGAGCCCGAGCGCCAGCCCGACGAGCTGGGGGAGGTGCAGCACAGGCAGGTCGAGATCGCGCCCGACGACCTTCGCCGCGATCGGCTGCTGGAGGTCGAGGTTCAGGTGGCACAGCGGACACGGCGTGACGAGGCAGTCGGCGTCGGCGTCCTGGGCGTCGCCGATGTGCGTGCCGGCCTGCTTCAGCGATGCCTGCTTGTTCATCGTGATGATCGGGAAGCCGCAGCACTTCTGGGCGCCGGCGTAGTCGATCACCGTGCCGCCGAGCGCGTCGATCACCTGCTCGAGATATGTGTCGCGCGGGTGCTCGTCGTCGATCGCGAGACGGCTCGTCGGGCGCACGATGTAGCAGCCGTAGAACGGGCCGACCTTGAGCCCCGCGAGCGGGCGCTTGACGCGACTGCGCAGCTCGTCGAGGCCGAGCTCCTCGACCAGGAGCCAGAGGAAGTTCTTGTTCGTGATGCCGCGCTCGTACGTCAGCCCCTCGGGCGCGAGCGTCTCGTTGACGTGCGCGCGGTACTCGGCGTTCGCGTCGAGCCGCTCCTGGCACTCGGACTGCGCGCCCTGGCAGGTCGAGCAGATGTTCATCATCAGCTCGCCGTCCGTCTGCTGCGCGAGCGCGAACGTGCGCGCGTTGAGCGTGTCGGCGAGCTCCTGGTTGTGCTCGGCGATCACGCCGGCGCCGCAGCAGTTCGCGCGGTCCAGCTCGATCAGCTCGATGTCGAGCAGCGGCGCGACGGCGGCCATCGAGCCGTGCAGCTCCGGGGTGAAGCCGCGGCTCACGCAGCCGGGCCAGTAGGCGACCTTCATGCGATCAGTTCCCTCCCGGCGTCGGCGCCGCTTCGGCCGCCGCCGCTCCGTGGTCGGTGCTCTGGCCGGCCTCGACGTCGCCGCCGGCGGCCGCCGGCTCCTCGTCGAAGCCGCTGACGTAGAGGTTCAGCTCGTAGCGCTTGGGCTCGGCCTCGATGCGCTCGTAGATCCGCTTGATCTGGGCGCGCTCCTTGAGCTTGTGCGGCCGCAGCGCCGACGCGGGCGTCACCTTGCCGCGCAGCAGCGCCTTGATCACGACGGGCAGCGAGGCGATCAGCTCCGGCACCGCGCGCGGGTGGAACTTGCCGCCGTAGGAGTCAGGCAGCAGGCTCGCCTCGTCGAGGAGCCCGTTCTTGCGGATGTTCTTGACGAACGCGTGCTCGTGGCGGTAGCCGTTGTTGCGGTCCTCGATGTCGTGGTCCGCGCTGGCGATGCGTCGCAGGCGCATGATCTGGCCCATCGGGTTCACGTCCTTCGGGCACGCCTCGACGCACTTGAAGCAGTGGGTGCAGTCGTAGATGCCGTGCGGGTCCTCGGAGAGGTCCTTGAGGCGCTCGTACTGCTGACCGTCGCGCGGGTCGCCGACGAAGCGGTAGGCCTTCGCGAGCGCCGCGGGCCCCACGAAGTCGGGGTCGGCCTCCATCGCGAGGCAGTCGGAGACGCAGGCCCCGCACTGGATGCAGGCCATCGTCTGCGTGACGTCGATCATCGACTCGCGCGAGACGATGTACTCGCGCTCGGGGATCGGCTCCTTGTTGATGAGCCACGGCGTGACGCGCTGGATCTTCTTCCAGTGCACGGCGTCCATGTCCACGATCAGGTCCTTGATCACGGGCATGTTGCCCATCGGCTCGACGACGATCGCGCCGCCGTTGGCGGAGGACTTGGCGGCGTCCCCGAGGTGGGTGTGGCACGCGAGCCCGGGCTTGCCGTTGATGCGCACGCCGCACGAGCCGCAGATCGCGGCCCGGCACGAGCAGCGGATGCCGATCGAGCCGTCCTGGCCGTCGCGCGCCTGGAGGATCCCCTCGAGCACCGAGCGGTGCGGCTCGAGCTCGACGGTGAACTGCTCCCAGTAGGGAGCGGCGCCCGTCTCGGGCGAGTAGCGGCGGATCTTCAGCGTGTACTCGGCCATGGCGGGGTCAGTACGTCCTTTCCTGGGGCTCCCACTGGGTGATCGTGACCGGCGCGTAGTCGATGCTCGGCTCGCCGCCGTTGCGGGAAACGGTGATGTGCTTGAGCCACTGCGCGTCGTCGCGGTCGGGGAAGTCGGTGCGGTACTGGGCGCCGCGCGACTCCTTGCGCTCGATCGCGGCCATCACCATCGACTCCGCGCAGTCGAGCATGTAGCCGAGCTCGATGGCGCCGAGCACGTCCTGGTTGAAGACGGTGCCGCGGTCGTCGATGTAGGCGCTGCCCGCCTCTTCCTTGAGCCGGCGCACGATCTCGAGCCCGGCGCGCAGCCCGTCCTCGTCGCGGAACACGGCGCAGTAGCGGTTCATCGTCTCGCCGAGCTCGTGCTTGATCTCCGAGACCCGTCGGCCCGTCCGCTCGCGGGCGATGATCGCGTCCATCATCGCCTGCTCCTCGCTGAGCCGGCCGGGCGCGACGGCGGGCATCGACATGCCCTGCGCGCGCGCGGCGGCATGCTCGCCCGCGCGGCGGCCGAAGATCAACGTGTCGAGCAGCGAGTTCGCGCCGAGGCGATTGCCGCCGTGCACCGAGACGCACGCGCACTCGCCGGCCGCGTAGAGCCCGGGGATCGACGTCGCGCCGTCGATGTCGGTCTTGACGCCGCCCATGATGTAGTGCATCCCGGGCTTGATGCGGATCGGCTCGCGGGTGATGTCGACGCCGGCGAAGTCCTTGCCGATGTTCACGATCTCGCGCAGGGCCTCGAGGATCCGCTTCTTGGGCACCTTGGTGATGTCGAGCGACACGGTGCCGTCCGGGAAGCCGCGGCCCTCGTTGATCTCCGTCTGCTCGGCGCGCGAGACGACGTCGCGCGAGGCGAGCTCCATCTTGTTGGGCGCGTACTTCTCCATGAAGCGCTCGCCGAGCGCGTTGTAGAGGTGCGCGCCCTCGCCGCGGGCGCCCTCGGTGATCAGGAAGCCGTTCTCCGCGAGCGTGGTCGGGTGGTACTGGATCATCTCCATGTCCATCAGCGGGGCGCCCACGCGGTAGGCCATCGCGATCCCGTCGCCGGTGCAGATCAGCGCGTTGGTGGTCGGCTGGAACGCCTGGCCGGCGCCGCCGGTCGCGAGGATCACGTTCTTGGCGTGGAAGACCTCGAGCGAGCCGTTGCGGATGTTGCGCGTGATCGCCCCGCAGCAGTTGCCGTCCGCGTCGAGCGCGAGCCCGGTCGTGAACCACTCCTCGTAGCTGTCGACGCGGTCGGAGTACTTCATCAGCTGCTCGTAGAGGACGTGCAGCAGCGCCTGGCCGGTGATGTCGGCGACGTAGTAGGTGCGGGCCTGCGAGGCGCCGCCGAACGCGCGCGTGCCGAGCTCGCCGCGCTCGTTGCGATGGAAGGTCACGCCGAGGTGCTCGAGGTGGAGGATCTCGTTGGGCGCCTCGCGGCACATGATCTCGATCGCGTCCTGGTCGCCCAGGTAGTCCGAGCCCTTGACCGTGTCGAAGGCGTGGGACTCCCACGTGTCCTCGGGGTTGAGCGCCGCGTTGATGCCGCCGGCCGCGGCGTTGGAGTGCGAGCGGACGGGGTGCACCTTGCTGATGATCCCGACCGTCGCGCCGCCGTCCGCAGCGGCGAGGGCGGCGCGCTGGCCGGCGAGGCCGGCACCGATGATGAGGACGTCGTGTTCGGGCATGGCTCGATTCTATGGTCGGCGGCGAATGGGTGTCTCGTGGGGTCTACGGGCGGGCCACGACGCGGGGCGCGCCGCGCCGCCGAACTCGGCGCGTAGGCCTGCGCTCGCGCCGCCGCGCACGCCTCACGCCTCGTGCGCCTGGGCCTGGGCCTGGGCCTGGGCTTGGGCCTGGAGCGCGCGCTTGAGCCGCTCCAGCGTGACCGTGCCGCGCAGGAAGCCGTCGCGGTCGACGGCGGCCACGGCGCCCTGGCTGCGCAGGTGCTCTGACCCGAGCAGCTCGTCGAGCGGCGCCGCCGGATCGATGCGCGAGCGCTCCCCCTCCGCGTCCAGCACGTCGCGGACGAGCAGCGTGCTGTCGCCGGAGCGCTCGGCTTCCGCGACGCGCGACTCGCGCGCGACGCCGACGAAGTGCCCGCGCACGTCGATCACGGGGAACCAGGGCTCGCGGTAGCGCAGGAAGAACTCGTCGTACGCGCGCCCGACGCTGAGCTCGCCCGGGATCGCGACCGGCTCCGGGTCCATCACGTCGGCGACCGTGAGCCCGGCGAACGGC
>DAIOGP010000155.1:0-4356 GCA_036745135.1 Solirubrobacteraceae bacterium | reverse complement strand
CCGGCCGGCACCGACGCGGCCGGGTTGCCCGTCGCGTTCCACGGCGCCGTGTAGGGCGTGAACGCGATCGAGCCGTTCAGCGTCCACAGCTGGCCGTGGCCCTCGTAGCGCCCGACCTCGAGCGGCGGCGCGGCCAGCCCCGGCGTGAGCAGCACGTCGTGCTGGTCGAAGCTCGCGTTGAGCCGCGCCGCGTGCCCCGCCTCCGCTTCGCGCACGCGCGCCATCCTGGCCGCGGGGA
This sequence comes from Solirubrobacteraceae bacterium, assembly GCA_036745135.1. Lineage (GTDB taxonomy): Bacteria > Actinomycetota > Thermoleophilia > Solirubrobacterales > Solirubrobacteraceae > DAIOGP01. The sequence goes on along the minus strand of DAIOGP010000155.1, from coordinate 4,118 downwards.
TCAGGCGGCCGAGGCGCACCTGCGCCCGCGTGCGGCGCTCGAGCCGGCGCGGCTCGGGAACGTGGGCCGCGTCGTCGGCGATGCCGCGCAGGTACCGCGCGATGACGTGGTTGCCGACCAGCCCGTAGGCGGGGTCGTGCGCGTGCACCTCGTGGCCGAGCGCGCGCAGCGCATCGACGGTCTCGTCGAACGCGCGACGCTGCTCTGGATGCAGACGGGCGATGAGCCCCGGCGGGACCTTCGTCGAGACGGCGACCCGCAGGGCCCCCGGCGGCGTGGCCGCGGCGTCGACGAACGGGCGCTCGGGCGCCTCGGCGGCCGTCGCGTCGAGGAACAGCGCCGCGTCGCGCACGCTGTGCGTCAACGGGCCGTAGACGGTCATCCCCTGCCACGCGTCGGCCTTGGGCAGCGTCGAGATCCGGCCGCGCTGGGGCTTGATCCCGAAGAGCCCGCAGCACGCCGCGGGGATGCGGATCGAGCCGGCGCCGTCCGTGCCGAGCGCCGCGCCGACGAGGCCGCCGGCGACGGCCGCGGCCGAGCCGCCGCTCGAGCCGCCGGGCGTGTGCGCGTGGCTCCACGGGTTGCGCGTCACGCCGAAGGTCGCGCTCTCGGTGAACGGCCACTGCGTCAGCTCGGGCACGTTGGTCTTGCCGATCACGATCGCGCCGGCCGCCCGCAGCCGCGCGACGACCTCGCTGTCCGCGGCCGCCGGTGGCGGCCAGCTGCCCGCGCCGACGCAGGTCGGCTCGCCGGCCACGTCGACGTCGTCCTTGATCGCGATCGGCACGCCGAGCAGCGGGCGTGCCTCGTCCGCGCGCCGGCGCGCGCTCGCCTGGTCGGCCTCGAGCAGCGCGCGCTCGGCGAAGACGACCCGGAACGCGTTCAGCTGCGGGTCGAGGCGCCCGATCCGCTCGAGGCAGGCCTCGACGAGCTCGCGCGGGGAGACCTCGCCGGCGCGCACGAGCTCGGCCTGGCGCGCGATCCCGGCGTAGACGAGGTCGGCGGCGTCCATCGGGGCGGCAGCTTAGCCGGGTGACCGAGCGGCGGTTCGCGACGCCGCCTGAGCCGGCCGTCGATCGGGCTCGGTCGTCGCCCTCGCCCGGCCGCGAGCCCCGGCTCAGTCGTCGGCGTCGTGCGGCCGCGAGCCGCCGCCGTGATCGTCGCCGCCACCGGATGTCGACGGCGGCGAGGTCGGCGTCGTCCGCGGTGGGGTCGTCTGTGGCGCAGTCGTCTGCGCCGGGGTCGTCGGGGTCGTCGAAGGCGCCGGGGTCTGCGACGGCGTCGTCTGCTTCGAGGTCGGCGTCCGCTGCCGCGTGCCGGCGCTCGGCGTCGTGCGCGTGGTCCGCGGGCCGAGCTCCTCGCCGAGGCTCGGCGGCTCGGCCGAGAGGCCGATGTGCTGCGTGGAGATGCGGCTCGCGGCGTAGGAGACGCCGGCGGCCAGCACGAGTCCGAGCAGCGCGAGCAGGATCCAGCCGAGCGTGCGGGGCATCGTGGGCCGCACGCTAGCCGCCGTCCGGTGAAGCGCCCGTAAAATCGGGGAACGCCAGCGTGGCGCGGGCGCCACCGCCGTCGCGGTTGGCGATTGTCGCGTCGCCGCCCCAGCGGCGCGCGAGCTCGCGCGCGATCGGGAGGCCGAGCCCGGTGCCGGACGGACCCTGGCGACCGGCGCGACCGCGGTGGAAGCGCTCGAACACCGTCTCCTCCTCGTCGGCGGCGAGCCCGGGGCCGTGGTCGAGCACCTCGATGCGGCCCGGGCGGGCGACAATCGTGATCGTCGTATCGGGCGCCGCGTAGCGGATTGCGTTCTCGACCAGCGCGTCCAGCGCGCGGTCGAGGTCCGACGGGGCGCACCACACGGCGAGCCCGTTGGCTCCTGAATCGACCTCGAGCCTGTGGCCCGCGTCGGCCGCGGTGACGCCCCAGCGCTCGGCCGCGCGCGCGGCGGCGCGATCGATATCGGCGGCCTCGCCGGGCAGGTCGCGCTCGCCCGCCTTCGAGAGCACGAGCAGCTCGTCGACTGTCTCCGCGAGCCGGTCGATCTCGTGCTCGCCGGCCGCCAGCTCGGTCGCCGCGTCGGCGCTGACGCCGGCGGCGCGCGCCTCCTCGAGGCGCAGGCGCAGCCCGGTCAGAGGCGTGCGCAGCTGGTGCGAGGCGTCGGCGACGAAGTCCTGCTGGGTCCGCAGTGCGCGGGCGAGCCGCTCGGTCATCCGGTTGAAGGCGCGTGCCAGACCCTGCTGCTCGGAGCTGCCCTCGAGCGGCACGTTGACCGTCAGGTCGCCGCCCGCGATCCGCTCGACGGCGTCCTCGAGGCGGCGCAGCGGGCGCGTGACCTGCCGCGCGATGAGCGCGCCGGCGAGCAGGCCGAGCGCCAGCACGAGCAGCCCGATCAGCCCGAGACCGATCACCGTCCGCCGCACCGCGCGGTGCACCGCCTTGACCCCCTGGGTGATGCGCACGGCCCCGACGGGCCGGGACCGCGGGCCGATCGGCGTCGCCGTGACGAGGATGTCGGCGCCCAGCGTGTCGCTGCGCCGCGTGTCCTGCGCGGAGCGCCCGCCCAGCGCGGCCGCGATCTCCGGCCGCGCGGCCGTGCGGTAGTTGACCCCGACCTCACCCGGGATGCTGCTGTCCGCGAGGACGACCCCGCCGCGGTCGACGATCAGCACGCGGCCGCGCACCGAGGCCCCGGCGCTCTTGACGATGCCCTGCAGCGTGGCGCGGCGCAGCGGCACGAGGGACTCGAGCGCGGAGGCGGCGACGACGTCGGCCTGGTTGGTCGCCTGCAGGCGGACCTCGGCGTCGACGCGCTGGCCGAGGCTGACGGCGAGCGGTACCTCGAGCGCGACGATCGCCAGCACAAGCACGTAGGCCAGGGCGAGCAGCAGGCGGGTGCGCAGGCTTACGGCGCGAGCTCCTCCGGGCCGGCGAAGCGGTAGCCGACGCCGCGCACGGTGTGCAGGTAGCGCGGCGCCGCGGGATCGTCGCCGAGCTTCTTGCGCAGCCAGCCGACGTGGACGTCGAGCGTCTTCGTCGAGCCGAACCAGTTCTCGTCCCAGACGGCGGCCATCAGGTCCTCGCGCGTCACGACGCGCCCGGCGTCGCGGATCAGGCAGGCGAGCAGGTCGAACTCCTTGCGGGTCAGGTCGACCTCCTCGCCCGCGAGCCGCACGCGGCGCGCGGCCGGGTCGAACTCGAGCTCGCCGATGCGCGCCGGCGCGTCCTCGCGCTCCTCCGAGCGCGAGGCGCGGCGCAGCACCGCCCGGATGCGGGCGATCACCTCGTCGCCGCTGAACGGCTTGACGACGTAGTCGTCGGCGCCGAGCTCGAGCCCGACGATGCGATCGACCTCGCTCCCGCGCGCGGTGAGCATCACGATCGGGACGTTGGAGCGCCGGCGCAGCTCGCGACACACGTCGCGCCCGTCGCCGTCGGGCAGCGTGAGGTCGAGCAGGACCAGGTCCGGCTCGATCCGCTCGGCGAGCGCGAGCGCCTCCTTGACCGTGCGCGCCGAGACGGTGTCGAAGCCCGCGCGCGTGAGCGCGCGCGAGAACGGCTCGGCGATCGAGAGCTCGTCCTCGACGAACAGGATCTTGGGCTTGGCGCTCGGGGCGCTCATGCGCGCCACTGTACCCCGCGCCAGCGGCGGTTCCGGGCCTCCGGCGCCGGCTTTGCCGGCGCTTGACCTCGCCTTGACCGCCCGTTGGCCGGCTCGAGCCGATGCAGGGGTGCGAGCCCCGAACCGCGCTTTGCCCAACCTTGACCGGAGGTTGGAGGGCCGTTGGGACGGGCGCCGCCACGATGGGCCTCGCCATCCACCCAAAGGAGCACGCAGTGTCCAGCACCAAGACGCAGATCGCAGCCGGCGCCATGCTCCTCGCCTTGGGCGGGGTGGCGGGCGCGGCCGTCAACGGCCAGTCCTCGACGCCGAAGGCGGCCTCCGCTGTCGTGCGCCCGGCGCCCGTCGAGGTCCGCACGCAGGTTGTGCGCCGCACGATCCACATCACGCGCCACGCGAAGCCGCGCCCGGCGCGCAAGCCGAAGGCGGCCGTCCTGGCCGCCCCGCCGCGCGCCGCGGCCGCCGCGCCCCCGCCGGCCTACAGCACGCCCGTCAGCGCGCC
>DAIOGP010000154.1:0-4359 GCA_036745135.1 Solirubrobacteraceae bacterium | reverse complement strand
GCCGAGGCGGCGCGCGCGGCCGGCTTCGCCGCCGAGCCGCAGGCCGAGGAGACCGACGGTCGCACGTGGGAGACGATCCTGCGCGTCGCCGACGACCACGACGCCGGCGTGATCGTCATGGGCAAGCGCGAGCGCTCCGGGCTGCAGACCGTCCTGCTCGGCAGCGTCTCGAACGGGGTCGTCCACCACAGCGAGCGACCGGTCCTGATCGTGCCCTCATCCGACGCGCCGGGCGCGGGGCCGCAGGGCGCGGGGGCGCGCTGATGGCTGCGGCGCCGAGCGCCGTCGAGGCCACGGTCATGGCGCCCGAGCAGGTGGCGCGCCTCGACGAGTTCGTCGCCCGCGCTACCGCTGCTGCCGCCGCGTTCCGCGCGCTCGACCAGGAGGCCGTCGACGGCATCGTCTGGGCGATAGTCGTCGCCGGGCTCGAGCACGCCGTCGAGCTGGCGGAGCTCGCGATGGAGGAGACCGGCTTCGGCGTGCTCGAGGACAAGGTCGTCAAGAACTTCATCGCCACGGAGTTCCTGTTCGACTACCTCAAGGACAAGCGCTCGGTCGGCGTGATCGACGAGGACCCGGAGCGCAACATCATCTACGTCGCCGAGCCGATTGGCGTGGTGCTCGCGCTGCTGCCGATCACCAACCCGACGTCGACCGCGCTCTTCAAGTCGATCGTCGGCGCGAAGACCCGCAACGCGATGCTGTTTCGGCCCTCCGCGCGCGCCGCGCGCTGCGCGATCCGGGCCATCGAGGTGCTCCAGCAGGCGGGCGAGGCCGCCGGGCTGCCGCCCCACGCGCTGCAGGTGATCCCCGACCCGACGCTCGACGTGTCCCAGTACCTCTTCCACCACCCGGACGTCGACTTCATCTGGACCACCGGCGGGCCCAAGGCCGTCGCGGCCACGAACGAGGCCGGCAAGCCCTGCATGGGCGTCGGTGCCGGCAACGCCCCGGTGTACGTGCACCGCAGCGCCGATCTGCGCATGGCGGTCGTCGACATGCTGATCTCGAAGACGTTCGACGCGTCCGTGATCTGCCCGGCGGAGCAGACGCTCGTCGCCGACGACGCGATCTACGACGACCTCGTCGCCGAGCTCGAGCGCATGGGCGCCCGCGTGCTCGACGAGAGCGAGGTGCGACGGCTGTCCGAGATCGCGTTCGAGCCCGACGGCCGCGTCGACATGCAGGCGCTCGGGCAGTCGTGCGTGAACCTCGGCGCCGTCGCGGGGTTCGAGGTCGCGGGCGACGTGAAGGTGCTCGTCGCACCGCTGCCGTCCGACCTCGGCGAGCTGGCCGCGCACCCGTTCGTGCAGGAGAAGCTGATGCCGGTGCTCGGGCTCGTGCGCTCGCCCACGGTGGAACACGGCATCGACGCGTGCGCGCTCGTCACCGAGCACGGCGGGCTCGGGCACACCTCGGCCGTGTACGCGACCGACGAGGACGTGATCCGGCGCTTCGCGCTCCAGATCCGCACCGGCCGGATCCTCGTCAACGCGCCGACGGCGGTCGGGGCGCTCGGCGGCGTCTACAACTCGATGACGCCGACCTTCTCGCTCGGCTGCGGCACCTGGGGCGGCTCGACGACGACCGACAACGTCAACTACCGCAACCTGCTCAACGTCAAGACGGTCTCACGTCGCCAGGCGCCGCCGCAGTGGTTCCGGCTGCCCTCCGACACGTACTTCAACGCGGGCGCGCTCGAGAGCCTGCGCCAGCTCGACGCGCAGCAGCTGATGGTCGTGACCGACGCCGACACCGAGGCGCGCGGCGTGATCGACGAGGTTCGCCGGCACCTCGGGCAGGTCGGCGTGCACGTGTTCGCCGACGTCCGACCCGAGCCGACCGAGCAGCAGATCCGGGCCGGCGTCGAGGCGCTCGAGCAGCTGCGGCCGGACGCGATCGTCGCCGTCGGCGGCGGCTCGGTGATCGACGCGGCGAAGGCGATGCGGCTCTTCCACGAGAGCCCCCAGCTCACCCTGCGCGAGCTCGCGCTGCCGTTCCTCGATGCGCGCAAGCGGGTCGCGCAGTATCCGCAGGCCGCGCACAAGATCAAGCTCGTGGCCGTGCCGACGACGGCGGGCACGGGCTCCGAGGTCTCGCCTGCCGCGGTCATCACGGCCGACCACGTCAAGCTGACGCTCGTCGACTACTCGCTCGTCCCGGACATGGCGGTCGTCGACCCGAAGCTGACGCTGACGATGCCGCCGGCGATGACCGCCGACACGGGGATCGACGCGCTCACGCACGCGCTCGAGGCCGGCGTGTCGATCTTCGCCTCGCCGTACACGGACGCGTTCTGCATGCAGGCCATCAACCTGATCATCGAGGCGCTCCCGCGCGCCTACGCGAACGGCTCGGACCTCGAGGCGCGCACGGCGATGGCGAACGCCGCCACGATCGCCGGGCTCGCGTTCTCGAACGCGTTCGTCGGCGTCAACCACGCGCTCGCGCACGCTGTCGGCGCGCGCTTCGGGATCGCCCACGGCCGCGCCAACGCGCTGTTCCTCCCCCACGTGCTGCGCTACAACGCCGCCCTGCCGATGAAGTTCATGCCGGCGCCCGGCTACTCGCACTACGTCGCGCCCGAGAAGTACGCGCAGATGGCGTGGGTCCTGGGGCTCCACGGCCGCAGCGAGGAGGACCGCCGCGAGCGGCTGTTCGCGAAGGTCGACGAGCTGCTCGAGACGGTCGGCATGCCGCGCTCGATGCGCGAGCTCGGGATCGAGGAGGACGAGTTCAACGCGGCGCTCCCGGAGCTCGTGCGCGTCGCGTTCGCCGACCCGAGCCTCAAGACGAACCCGCGGATGCCGCTGTTGGGGGAGTTGGCGGGGTTGCTGCGCGCGGGGTATACGGGAACAGCTGACAGTTGACAGTTGACAGTTGACAGCGGCAGCTGGCAGCTGGCAGCTGCTCGTTCTACTCAGGCTGATCGATCAGCCCGTGCTCGAGCGCGTATGACACGAGCTCGGCGCGGCTGGAGCGGCGCAGCTTCTGCTGGATGTGCGCGCGATGGGACTCGACGGTGCGCACGCTGAGGTAGAGCTGCTGACCGATCTCGCGGTTCGTGTGGCCGCGGGCGATCAGGCGCAGGACCTCGACCTCGCGCTCGGTCAGGTCGTCGGGTGGGCCGGGCGGGCCGGGCGGCTCGGCGGCCAGTCGCGCGCCGAGCTCGGGGTTGAGGTACGTCCGCCCCTCGGCCGCCAGGCGCACCGCCTGCACGAGCTCGGTGTCGGCGGCCTCCTTGAGCACGTAGCCCGACGCGCCCTGGCTGAGCGCCTCGCGCGCGAACGCCGGGTCGTTCTGCATCGTGAGCACGACGATGCGCGTCTCCGGCGAGCCCTCGAGGAAGCGCGGGATCGACTGCAGGCTCGACTCGCCCGGCATGTTGAGGTCGAGCACGAGTACCGTCGGGCGGTGCGCGCGCACGTAGCGGAGCGCGTTCGTGACGTCGCCGGCCTCGGCGACGACCTCGAACCCCTCCTCCGCGTCGAGCAGCATCCGCAGCCCACTGCGGACGACCGCGTGGTCGTCCGCGATCACGAGCTTGATGACGCCGTTAGGCGCGGTCTCCGCTTCCACGACTGCGAGCGTACCGGCCGCGGCGGCCGCGCGGCGCGCAGGCGACGTCACTCACGCATTGCCCCACGCGGCGACGCCGGCGACGTCGAGCGTGGAGATCACGCCGATCGGCGCCTTCGTCTCGGCGTCGACGACGATCAGATGCGCCGTGTCGTGCTCGATCATCAGCTGCGCGGCCCGCTCGAGCGTCTCCTCGCGCTTGACGGTCACGACCTCGGTCCCGGCGATCGCGCCGGCGGTGACGTCGTCGGCCCCGGACCCCGAGATGGCGGCGCGCACGAGATCCAGGTCGGAGACGATGCCCCACGACTCGCCGGCCGGGCCGATGTCCGAGACGATCACGCTGTGCACGTGGTTCGTCGCCATCGTGCGCGCGACCTGGCGCAGCGTCGCGTCCTTCGGGCACGTGAGCACGCCGGCGCGCATCGCATCGGCGACGCGTGCGTGCTCGAGGTCGGGCGCCACCCAGCTGCCCGACAGGGACACCGAGGCTTCGTTTGGCATCGTGAACCTCCTTGGATGTCAGGACAGGGACACGACGCACGCTATGGCGACAACCCCGGCCCGTCATCCGGACCTCCTCCGCGGGCGGGGCGTGCGGACTACGGAGGCCCGCCGCGACGCGGCGTGCTAGGCGCTCAGCTCGACCGGCACGATCTCGAGCGTGAGCCTCGACCCGGCGCGCACGACGCCGACGGGCACCGGCGCGCCGATCAGCTCGGGCGTCATCAGGCGCTGGATGTCCTCCACCGTCGCCACGGGTTCACCGCCGAGCTCGAC
>DAIOGP010000153.1:0-4387 GCA_036745135.1 Solirubrobacteraceae bacterium | reverse complement strand
GGGCCGAGGACGTCGCGCGCGCGCGGCCCCCAGAGGCCGAAGCAGCCCCAGGTCGCCGTGACGTCGTCGATCCGCACGGAGCCGTCGTCGGGCACGTGGGCGGCGATCCAGCTGCGGTCGTGGTTCCCGAACGCGGTTCCGGTCACGATCAGGAACCGCTCCTCCTCGACGCGCGTGACCGTGAAGTCGCACTCGATCCCGCCGCGCGAGTTGAGCATCTGGGTGTAGGTGACCTGCCCCACGGCGCGCGCGACCTGGTTGTCGCAGAGGCGCTCGAGGTAGGCGGCCGCGCCGGGGCCGGACACCTCGAGCTTCGCGAACGAGCTCTCGTCGAAGAGCCCGGCCGCCTCGCGCGCGGCGGCGTGCTCGGCGCCGATCGCGGGCGACCAGTGCCGCCCCGCCCAGCCGCGCGGGCGCAGCGCCTCGTCGACGCCGGCGGCGTTGGCCTCGTACCAGTTGACCCGCTCCCAACCGGACTTCTCGCCGAACGCGGCCCCGTGCGCGCGGTGCCAGTCGTAGGCCGGGGAGACGAACAACGGGCGCCCGGCCTGGCGCTCGTGCCCCGGGTAGCGGATGTCGTAGTAGGTCTCGTAGACCTCGCGCGTGCGCGCGAGCGTGTAGCTCGGCGACTCGTAGCGCGCGCCGAAGCGGCGCACGTCCATCTCCCACAGGTCGAGCGAGGGCTCGCCGGACGCGATCCACTCGGCCATCACCTTGCCGATGCCGCCGGCGCCGGCGAGCCCGTGCGCGCAGAAGCCCGCGGCGACGAACAGCCCGCGCACGTCCGTCTCGCCGAGGCAGAACTCGCCGTCGGGCGTGAACGCCTCGGGCCCGTTGATCAGGCGGGTGATCTTCGCGTCGGTCATCGCCGGCACGCGGACGCGCGCGTTGCGCGCGATCTCCTCGAAGCGGTCCCATTCCTCCTCGAGCAGGCGGCCGTTGAAGTCGGCCGGGATCGCGTCGAGGCCGGCGCCGTCGTCGTCGAGCGCCCAGGGGGCGCAGTGGCGCTCGTAGCCGCCCATCACGAGGCCGGCGCCTTCCTCGCGGTAGTAGACGAGCAGGTCGGGATCGCGCATCGTCGGCAGGTGCTCGACCTCGGAGCGGTCGCGGAACGGCTGCGTGACGACGTACTCGTGCTCCATCGGCACGATCGGGATCCGCACGCCGGCGAGGCGCCCGATCTCGGCGGCGAACATCCCGCCGGCGTTGACGACGACCTCGGCCTCGATGTCGCCGTGCTCGGTGCGCACGCCTCGCACCCGCCCGCGCTCGACGTCGATGCCAGTCACGCGCGTGTGCGTGAAGATCCGGCAGCCGCCGCGACGGGCGCCGTCGGCGAGCGCGTAGGTGAGCTGCGAGGGATCGAGGTAGCCGTCGGTCGGCAGGAAGACGGCGCCGAGCACCCCCTCGGTGCTCATCGGGGGGAAGCGCTCCTGCGCCTCGCGCGCCGATATCAGCTCGAGCGGGAGGCCGAAGGTCTTCGCCCATGCCGCTTGGCGCCGGAGCTCCTCGAGCCGCGCGGGCGTCGACGCGAGCCGCAGCGAGCCGACCTCGCTCCACCCGGGGTCGAACTCGGACTCGCTGCGCAGGCGGCGGTAGAGCTCGACGCTGTACATCATCATCTTCGTCAGCGAGAGCGACGAGCGCAGCTGGCCGACGAGGCCGGCGGAGTGGAACGTCGAGCCGCTCGTCAGCTCGTTGCGGTCGAGCAGCACGACGTCGTCGAACCCGAGCTGCGCGAGGTGGTAGGCGATGCTCGTGCCGCCGACGCCGCCGCCGATGATCACGCAGCGGGCGCCGGCGGGCAGCTCACGCCGTCGCGCCACGGGCATCACCCAACCAGGTCGCGTAGCGCGGATCCGCGGCTGTCGCGGCGAGCCGCGCGAAATGCTCCTGCGCGTAGCGCGCGAAGTCGAAGTCGAGCGCCGAGATGGCGTGCTGGACGACGCCCCACATCGCCTCGCGGAAGTCGGACATCAGCCGCATCAGCCGCAGGCACGCGAGTCGCGCCGGAGTGCACGGCTCGGACCAGTACGCGGCGAGCAGGCGCTCGTCGTCGCGCTCGTCGAAGTCGTTGTTGATCGAGAGGTTGCCGAGGTCGAAGTAGCGGTCCCCCATGCCGGCGTACTCCCAGTCGACGATGCGGATCCGCGTGCCGTCGTGGAGCAGGTTCGCGTTGAGGAGGTCGTTGTGGCACGGGACCGGCGCGTGCTCGGGCCCGGTCAGCGCGGCCTCGATCTCGCGCGCGCGCGCCGCCGCCGTGTCGTAGTCGGCCGGCACCTCGGCGCCGTGCGCGAGCGCCGTGGCGCGGTAGGCCTCCACGATGCGAAAGGGGGAGAACGACGCGGGCATCGCATCGCCCTCGTGCACCGCGCGCACCGCGGCTGCGACCTCGGCGAGCATGGGCAGCTCGCGCAGCTCCTCGGGCGGCAGCGGTCGCCCGACCACGAAGCGCGTGACCAGGCAGCGCTCCTCGGGAAGGTAGGCGGCGACCTCGGGAGCCACGCCGGCCCGCGCCGCCGCCTGGGTCGCGGCCGCTTCCGCGGCGCGGTCGATGCCGAGCAGCTCGGTGTCCTTGCCGGGCAGGCGCAGGACGTAGTCCTCGCCGCCGAGGCGCAGCCGCAGGTTGCGGTTCGTGATCCCCCCGTGCAGCGGCTCCGGCGCACCCTCCAGCTGTCCGAGGAGCTCCCCGACGCGCCGCATGACCGCGGCCGGGACCTCAGTCACCCGCCGAGCCGCCGATCTCCAGGACGAAGCGCGCGCGATCGCCGCGGTGCCGGTCACGGGCGAACTCGATCGGCGTGCCGTCGGCGATGTACGCGATGCGCTCGACGAGCATCAGCGGCGAACCCTCGCGCACGTCCAGCGCCTCGGCCTCGCGGGCCGTCGCGAGGACGGGCTCGAGCCGCTCGACGGCGCGGACGGGCTCGGCCCCGTACTCCGTGCCGAGCAGCGTGTAGAGCGAGCCGGTGAGGTCCCTGTCGCACAGGCCCGGGACGCGGCTCGCCGGCAGCCAGGACTCCTCGAGCGTGATGACCTCCTGGTCGCCGAGGCGCACGCGCTCGAGACACACGACGCGCTCGTCGTCCGCGAGCGACAACGCGGCCGCCACGCCGAGCGGGGCGGCACGCTCGTGGCAGGACACGAGCCGGGCGCCCGGCTCGAGGCCCGAGCGCCGCAGGCGCTCGCTGAGTCCGGCCATCCGCGTATGCGCGTAGTCGAGCTTCGGCTGCGCGACGAACGTGCCCCTGCCGACGCCGCGCTCGATGAGCCCGCGGGCCTCGAGCGACGCGAGGGCGTGGCGCAGCGTCATGCGGCTCACCCCGATCCGATCCGCCAGCACCCGCTCGGCCGGCAGGCGCTCGCCGACGACGAGCTCGCCCGATGTGATCAGCTCCGCGATGCGGGTCGCGATCTGGGCGTGGGCCGGAATCCCGGTCTCGTGCGCGACGTGCCAGTGCGCAAGCGATCCCGACGCGCCGTCCGCGGCGAGGCCGTCGCCGGGATGGTCACCGACATCCGGGGGCTGTTGATCCAGACCAACCATCATGTCTCCCGCGTTCGGGCTGGGAGTCGAACGGGACCGAGGTCGTCCCCTCGACGAGCGCGCCAGCCGTGATGCGACGTGATATCAGTCCCCGCTTTCGGAAATACGACGCGGTGCTCGAACAGGCCTCGCTCGGTGACGCCGGCGGTTCCGGCCCCACCATGACCGGCTGTGCCCGACTTTTTCGTGACTGGCGAATCGTCTCCTCTGGGCCCCCCTCGTGCCACCGGCCGATCGGCTGGAATAGCGGCGGGGGTCCACCCCCTCCGATCGGAGGGGGTGGGTCGTCCGCTCGAGCGCCCGACTGGGCGCGTTCGCGGTTCCACCATCGTGTAAAAACGCACTTTCGATGGCTCCAGCCGCCCCGATCCGCGTCTTCATCGCCGACGACCACCCCGTCTATCGCGAGGGCGTGGCGCGCGCCGTCGGCGAGCACGACGAGCTCGAGCTCGTCGGCGAGACCGCCGACGGCGACGACGCGCTCGCGCGGATCATCGAGCTGGCGCCCGACGTCGCGGTGCTCGACCTGCAGCTCCCGGGAATGAACGGCACCGCGATCACCGCCGCCGTCGCCGAGGCCGAGGCGACGGCGGCGACGCGCGTGCTCGTGCTCTCTGCGTACACCGACCCGGCGCGCGTCTACGACGCGATCGCGGCCGGCGCCGCGGGCTACCTCTCGAAGGACTCCAGCCGCACCGCGATCTGCGACGCGATCATGCGGGTCGCCCGCGGCGAGGCGATCCTGGCTCCTGACGCGCAGACGGCGCTGCGCGAGCAGATCCAGTCGCACGACCACGCGGAGCCGCACCTGACCCCCCGGGAGCACGAGATCCTCGTGCT
>DAIOGP010000152.1:1985-4396 GCA_036745135.1 Solirubrobacteraceae bacterium | reverse complement strand
CCGGGATGACGTCGCACGACGTCGTGGCGCAGGTGCGCCGAGCGCTCGGCCGCGGCGCCAAGGTCGGCCACGCCGGCACGCTCGACCCGTTCGCCACGGGTCTGCTGATCGTGCTGGTCGGAGGCGCGACCCGCGCCCAGCGCTTCTTCATGGAGCTGCCCAAGAGCTACTTCGTCGTGGCGCGGCTCGGGGCGCGCTCGAGCACCGGCGACCCGGAGGGCGAGATCGAGGTCACCGGGCGCTTCCCGCCCGACCCGCTGCCGCTGCCGACCGGCGAGCTGCGCCAGCGCCCGCCGGCGTTCTCGGCGATCAAGGTCGGCGGCGAGCGCCTCTACCGCAAGGCACGGCGCGGCGAGAACGTCGAGATCCCCGAGCGCACGGTGCACGTGCAGCGCTTCGAGCTGCTGTGGCGCGAGGACGACCGCGCCGCGTTCGAGATCGACTGCGCCTCGGGCACGTACGTCCGCAGCCTGATCGCCGACCTCGGCGACGCCTACTGCCTCGAGCTGCGCCGCACGGCGATCGGGCCGTTCCGCGTCGAGGACGCCGCGCCGCCGCCGGCGGACGCCGCCGAGGCCCGGGTCGTGCCGCTGGGCGACGCGCTCGCGTTCCTGCCGGCGCGCGTGCTCGAGGCCGCCGCGGCGCGCCGAGCCGCGCACGGGGTCGCGGTGCCCGGCGAGGCGCCGGGCGTCGTGCGGCTGCTCGACGCCGAGGGCCTGATCGCGATCGCCGAGCCCAGGCTCGGGCCGGAGGGCGCGGAGCTGAAGCCCGTCGTAGGCTTCCGGGGATGAGGATCACGCGCCTGCCCGACGTCGAGCGCCGGCCGCGCCGCGTCGCGATCGGGATGTTCGACGGTGTTCACCTCGGGCATCGCGAGGTCATCCGCGGCAGCGACACGGTCGTGACGTTCGATCCTCACCCGGCGTCCGTGATCCATCCCGAGACGGCGCCGAAGCTGCTCACGAGCCTCGAGCTCAAGGCCGAGCGGATCGCCGAGCTCGGCGTGGACGAGCTCGTGGTGATCCCGTTCGACGCCGACTTCGCGCACCGCAGCGCGGAGCAGTTCGTCGACGACGTGCTGGTCGAAGCCCTGCGGGCCGAGGTCGTCGCGGTCGGCGCGAACTTCCGCTTCGGGCACCGCGCGTCCGGCGACAGCGAGCTGCTCGCCGCCGACGGGCGCTTCACGGCCCGCATCGTCCCGCTGGTGGAGGTGGAGGGGGAGACCGTGTCCTCGAGCCACATCCGCGGCCTCGTGCTTGCCGGCGAGGTCGAGCACGCCAGCGCGTTCCTCGGGCGCCCGTTCGAGCTGCGCGGCGAGGTCGTGCACGGCGACAAGCGCGGACGCGAGCTGGGCTTCCCGACCGCGAACCTCGTCCCCGACGAGCACCTCGTCTGTCCGGGACACGGCGTCTACGCGTGCCTCGCCAACGGGGTCGAGGCAGCCGTGAACGTCGGCGTGCGCCCGACGTTCCCGACGGGTCGCGGGCTGATCGTCGAGGCGTACCTCGTCGATTGGGCCGGCGATCTGTACGGCGCCGAGCTGCGCCTCGAGTTCCTCGCGCGGCTGCGCGGCGAGCGGGCGTTCGCGAGCGCCGACGCGCTCGTCGAGCAGATGCGCCACGACGTCGAGCACGCTCAGGGCGCCCTCGCCCGTCTGCTACCGTGACGCGCCGCATGCCGCTGACCAAGGAACGCAAGCTCGAGATCTTCACGAAGTTCGGTGCGTCGGAGACGAACACCGGCTCGACCGAGGCGCAGGTCGCGATGCTCACCGAGCGCATCAACGAGCTCACCGAGCACCTGCGGGCGCACAAGAAGGACCATCACTCGCGGCGCGGGCTGCTGATGCTCGTCGGCCGCAGGCGCCGGCTGCTGAACTACCTCCAGCGCTCGAGCTTGGAGCGCTACCGGGCGCTCGTCCAGGAGCTCGGCCTCCGCAAGTGAGCGTCCTCGCGCCCGGCACGCCGGCGCCCGAGTTCGAGCTGGCCCGCGGCGACGGCAGCCGCTTCACGCGTGCCGACCTGCTCGGCGGCACGACCGTGCTCGTCTTCTACCCGCACGCGTTCAGCGAGGTCTGCACCGACCAGCTCAACCTCTACGAGGAGGTCCGCGACGAGCTCGCCGCGCAGGGGGCGACCATCTACGGCGTCTCGTGCGACTCGACGACCGCGCAGACCGCGTTCAAGGAGCAGCTCGGGGTGACGATCGAGCAGCTCTCCGACTGGGAGCCCAAGGGTGCCGCGTGCCGCGCGTTCGGCGTGCTCCACCCGGCCGGCTTCCCGCAGCGCGCGCTCGTCATCGTCGGTCCCGACGGCATCATCACCTGGAGCTACGAGGCGCCGTCGCCCGGGGACCTGCCGGGCGTCAACCTGATCTTCGACGCGCTCGCCGCGTCTCCGGCGCCGCGCTAG
>DAIOGP010000152.1:0-1885 GCA_036745135.1 Solirubrobacteraceae bacterium | reverse complement strand
CGTCGTGACCGACCTGCGCAGCGCCCCGCTGCCGCCGGTCGCGCCGGACGACCACGTGCGCGGCCCCGCCGACGCGCCGCTGGCGATCGTCTACGCCGACTTCGAGTGCCCCTTCTGCGCGGCGCTGCACGCGCGCGTCGAGGCCGCGTTCGCGCGCATCGTCTTCCGCCACTTCCCGGTGAAGTCGAAGCACCCGCGGGCGCTCGCCGCGGCGTGCGCCGCAGAGGCCGCGGCGCTCCAGGGCCGCTTCTGGGAGATGCACGACGCGCTGTTCGCCGACCAGGGGCGGCTCGAGGATCCGCAGCTGTGGGCGCGCGCCGAGGCGCTCGGACTCGACCTCGCGCGCTTCGACGCCGACCGTCGCAGCGACGCCGTGCTCGCGCGCGTGCGGCGCGACTTCGAAGCCGGCCTGCGGGCGGGCGTCGCCGCGACGCCGGCGCTGTTCCTCGCCGGCGCCCTCCACGTCGGCGGCGCGGCGGTCGCCGCGGCGGCGGGCCTCGACGAGGCCGTGCAGGCCCCGGATCGCCCGTAGCCACGGGCGGCTCGGCAGCCGGCGCTGCTACCCTCCCACCGTCGATAAACGAGACGAACGCATTGCCCGCACACGACGGTGCGGGACGAAAGGAACACATGCCTGACCCCGCCTCCCACGTCGCCGTGGAGATCGGCGCGACCGAGTTCACCTTCGAGAGCGGCACGATGGCCAAGCAGGCCTCCGGCTCCGTGGTGGTCCGCTCCGGCGACACGATGGTGCTCTGCACCGCGACCGCGGGCAACCTCCGCGACGTCGACTTCCTGCCCCTGACGGTCGACGTCGAGGAGCGCATGTACGCCGCCGGCAAGATCCCGGGCTCGTTCTTCAAGCGCGAGGGTCGCGCGGGCGAGAAGGGCACGCTGGTCGCACGCATGATCGATCGGCCGCTGCGCCCGCTGTTCCCGAAGGGCTGGCGCTACGAGACGCAGCTCGTCGCGATGCCGCTGTCGGTCGACCACGTGAACCCGTACGACATCCTCGCGATGAACGGCGCCTCCGCCGCGCTGATGGTGTCGAACATCCCCTTCCCGGCTCCGGTCGGCGCGGTGCGCATCGGCAAGGTCGACGGCAACTTCGTCGTCAACCCGGACGAGGAGCAGCTGCTCGAGGGCTCGGAGCTCGACCTCGTCGTCGCGGGCACGGAGGAGGCCATCCTGATGGTCGAGGCCGGCGCCAGCGAGATCCCCGAGGCGGAGATCCTCGACGCGCTCGACATCGCGCACGGCGAGATCAAGAAGCTGTGCGCCGCACAGCGCGAGCTGGCCGCCAAGGTCGGCAAGGAGAAGCTCGAGGTCGAGGTCCCGCAGGTCGACGAGGGCGTCCTCACCGCGGTCCGGGCCTCGCACGGCGCGGCGCTCGCGGCCGCCACGCAGGTCGAGGACAAGCTCGACCGCCAGGACGCCTGCAAGGCCGTCGAGGAGGAGGTCCTCGCCGAGCACGCCGGCGAACCCGATTCCGATGGCTACTCCGAGCGCCGCGCCGCGGTGCAGATGGCCTTCGACAAGCTCGAGAAGACGCTGATCCGCGATCGCATCGCCGTGCAGAAGAAGCGCCCGGACGGCCGCGCCGCGGACGAGATCCGCCCGATCTCGATCGAGGTCGGCGTGCTGCCGCGCGCGCACGGCTCCGCGCTGTTCACGCGCGGGCAGACGCAGGCGCTCTCGGTCGTCGCGCTCGGCACGACGCGCGAGGAGATGCGGCTCGACACGCTCGGGCTCGAGACGACCAAGCGCTACTTCCACCACTACAACTTCCCGCCGTTCTCGGTTGGCGAGGCGGGCTTCATGCGCGGGCCGAAGCGCCGCGACATCGGTCACGGCGCGCTCGCCGAGCGGGCGCTCGTCCCGATGG
>DAIOGP010000151.1:0-4396 GCA_036745135.1 Solirubrobacteraceae bacterium | reverse complement strand
GCGGACCCGACGTACACCTTCGGGCCGCAGCGGGCGCGCCTCGATCGGGCGCGGCAGGCGAACTAGCGAGCGGGTCCCGGACGCTCGCTTCGCGTCCGGCGATCACCTGCGCCGGGCTCGCGGTCGCTCGACGCGTCGAGGCGCCGATTGCGCAGCACCGTCAGGAGACCGGTACCCGGGGCGAGGATCGTGATCGCCGCGATGATCACCAGCACGAGCAGGAAGACGACGCCACCGCCCATCAGCGGGCGCCGGTCGTGCGGTCGACGCCGATGCGGTGGTCGGTCACGGCTCCACCCCCCCGGACTGCGGCCGGACCTCGCCGCGCCACGCACCGGTCTCGACGCCGCGCGCCTCGATCATCTCCTTGAAGCGCTCGAGGTCGCCCTTGACGCGACGCTCGGCGAGGCCGAGCGCATCGCCCGCCCGCTCCGCGAGCCCCTCGGGCTCGATGTCCATCTGCAGCATGACGCGCGTCTGCGCGTCGTCGAGGCGGTGGAACGTGACCACGCCGGCGTTCGCCGCGCCCTCGACGCTCCGCCACGCCACGCGCTCATCGGGGCGCTGCTCCGTGATCTGGGCGTCCCACTCCTTGGTCCGGCCGGCGACCTTGGTCTTCCAGTGCAGTCGCTCGTCGCTGAGCTGACGGACCTCCTCGACGCCCTCCATGAAGCGCGGGAACTCCTCGAACTGCGTCCACTGGTTGTAGGCCGTCTGCACGGGCACTTCGACGTCGATGGACTGCTCGATGGTCGACACGGCGTGCTCCTTTCGCTCGTCGTTCGGGTGACTTCGAATCAGGCGCTGCCGGTACCCGTCGCCTTGGAGCGGCAAACGGGTCCGGCCGCGAACTGCGGGCGGCCCGGGGTCGACCCCGGGCCGCCGCGCTCCGATCAGGACGGCGCGAGCTGGCGCTCGGTCGCCTGCAGGACGCCCGCGCGGGCCTTGTGGCGCCGCTCGTACTCCTGCACCTGCGCGACGCGCTCGTCGTCAGCCCTGGCGAGCTGGCGACGGACGTCCTCGACGCCCTGATCGTCGTAGCCGGGCCACGGCTCGTCCGAGCGCAGCGCGTCGATGCGCTCGATCACGCCCGAGCGGTTGCGATGGCTGCGCTCGTACCCCGCGACCTTCGCGAGCTCGATCTGCGAGAGCTCCGGCAGCCGCGCCGTCACCTCGTCGACCGTGAGCTCGTCGTAGCCGCTGAGCGCGAGGTCCGACGCGGCGGCGACGGCGCCCTTGACCTCGCCCTCGATCCGGGTGACGCCGGGCACGCGGCGCGCCTGGCGTGCGGTCGTGCGGGCCCGCTTGCTCGCGGTGCCGGCGCGCTTGCGAACGGAACCGCTGATGTCGCGGACCTGGTCGGCCGCGCCGGTCGCCGTCACGTCGTAGGACGGCTCGTCCTCGACGTCGGCGCGCACGACCGCGTCGGCCAGCGACACGATCTCGCGGCGCAGGCGGGCGAGCATCCGCTCCTCGTCCGCCCGGATCCGGGCGGCGAGCGCGGCGGTCTTCGCGTCGCCCACGCGGTGCGCGAAGCGCTCCAGCGCGTCGTACGTGGCGATCTCGAGCGCCTCGCTGGCGACCTCGTCCTTGGCGTTCTTGAGCAGGCGCTCCTCGCCGCCGCTGCCGCGCACCATGTCGAGCGGCGCCTTGCCGATCGCGACGGTCTGGCCGACGATCGTCTGGATCACGCCCAGGCCGACCTCGAGCGGATTGCGGCTCGCGCCGAGCTCGCGCAGGCGGCGCTGGAGCCGGGCGGCGTGGTCGCGCGTCTCCTCGAGGTGCTGCTCGAGCCCGGTGCGGTAGCTGCCGGCGGGCGTCACGGCGACGTGCGCCTGCAGCGTCCGGGTGAGCGCGAGCTCGAGCCCGTGCGCCTCCTCGATGTACTGGACGAGCTTCTCGCGCGCAGCTTCCTGCTGTTCCTCGTGCGCGCGCGCTCCATTGGCTCGGTCGGGCATGACGTGTCCTCTCGGTCGCTGGGGGGGTGCGGCAGCGCGTGGCCGAGCGACGAGCGTCGACGGCCACGGGCGGCCGTCACGAGGTGACCGTCATGCGCGCTGGTCAAACCTGCGATCGCGCCGAGCCGGCGCTGGGTCCCGCAACGAGCGTGATTTCAGCGGTCGCGCTACTGCGGCTGGCCCTGGCAGCCGCCGCCGGCGTCGAGCACGCAGTGCTCGAGCGGCGTGAGGCCCGCGATCGGCTTGTGCGGATGGCGCACCCACGCGACCTCGTGCGTCGGGTCGGCCGTCGCCCACGAGAGCGCCGTCGCCTGCGCGGCCGGGTTGGGCACGTTGGCGGCCGCCGGGGTGGTGCACGCCGCGAAGGTCGAGTTGTCGACCGGCAGGTTGAGCCCCGCCGTCAGCGTGTTGCCGGCGAAGCAGTTGCCCTTGCCGGTGCCGTCGTAGAACAGGTCGCGGCCGTTGAGGTCGGCCCCTGCGGCGCCGAACGCGTTGTCGCGCACGACGTTGGCCTGGAGCTCGAACGCGTCGGCGGTCGCCCCCGTTCTCGTCGCGAGCCGCGGGTCGGTGGCGAGGTCGAACTTGAGCAGCACCTGCTCGAGCGCGCCGACGCCGACGGCGTAGTTGCCGAAGATCCGGTTGCGCTCGATCGTGTTGCGCTGCCCGCCGAAGAGCAGCACGCCCACGCCGGTCGGGTAGTCGACGTCGCCGGTCGCCGCGCCCTTGAACTGGAACGGCACGGGCTGAGGCGGGAAGTAGTTGAAGTTGTTCCAGAAGATGTCGTTGTCGACGATCACGTTCTCCTCGGGCGGCGCGAACTTCTCCGTCTTGAGCGCGTTCGGCACGATCCCGACGCCGTTGTTGAACCACCTGCTCTTCGTGATCGTCGTGTACTTCACGTTCGTGCCCGAGAACCCGATCACGTTGCCCCACGCCGCCACGCGCGTGACGAGCGAGCGCCGCGGCCGCGTCTGCTTGGGCGTCTGCCCGATGTAGAAGCCGGCGTCGTTGTTGTAGTAGGCCTCAGAGCGCGACATCGTGCCGCCGATCGAGTTGAACGCGTAGATGCCGTACGCCCCGGTCCGCTTGGCGACGAGGTTCGTCAGCAGGTAGCCGGTCACGTTGACCGCGAAGAAGCCGTTGGCACGGAAGTTCTGCGCCATGAAGCCGTTGACGGTCACGTCGCTCGCGCCGTTGATCTGGACGCCGTTCTGGCTGTGGGGGTCGGACGTCTTGAGCCCGGTGCCCTCGAGCAGCACGCGCCGCGGGTGCTTGCGGTTGCCGATCAGCGCGAGCCCGGCCTTCGCCGGCCCCTTGAGGATGACGCCCTCGTTGTAGGTGCCGTCGGCGACCTTGACCGTGTCGCCGGCGCGCGCGCGGTTCACCGCCGTCTGGATCGAGCGGAAGCAGCGGCGGCGCTTCGTGCTGCGCTTGCAGACGAACAGCGTGCGGTGCTTGCCCCGCGGGTTCTGCACGACCGGCCCGGGGTCGCCCGGCGGCGGGTAGTCGATCGCCGCGGCGGGCGCGGACGTCGCGAGCAGCGCGGCGGCGACGACGGCGGGCACTGCGTGGGCGGCGCGCATGCGGGCGGTTCCTCTCGCTCAGGGGATCAGGGATCGACGATATACCAGCCCGCCATGCCGGCGTCCTGGTGGGCGAACACGTGGCAGTGGTAGAGCCAGCGGCCCGGGTTGTCCTCGCGCCAGCGGGCCGTGACGACCTCGTTGGGCCCGACCGTCGGCGTGTCGACCGGCCGTCCGGCGGCGTCGGGCCAGCGGTGGCCGTGGACGTGGAAGGTGTGGTGGTTGGAGTCGCCGCCGATCACGTGGATCGCGACCTCGTCGCCGACCTTCGCCGTGAGCGTCGGCGTGTTGCCCGCCGCGGTGCGCCCGTTGACGCACTGGAAGGCTCGCGCGCGACCGGTGACCGGCGGCGGGAAGCTGTGCAGGTAGAGCACGTACTCGCGGTCGGGCCTGCGCGCGCCCCGGGGCCGCACGATCAGCGCGCCGAAGAGCCCGCGGAACGTGTTCAGCGTGTGGTTCGGGCCGTGGTCGTGGTAGGGCCACACGCCGACCGAGTCGGGCGTCGCCTCCCACGTGTAGGTGAACTCCTCGCCCGGCGCGATGAAGCCGCCCGCGCGAGTGAAGTCGCCGAGGTAGGCGCCGTCGTACTCCGGGTTGTAGCGGACGCCGTGCGGGTGCAGCGTGATCGCCTGGCGCAGGCGCTCGTCCGCGTTGCGGACGTGCACGACGAGCGTGTCGCCGACCTCGGCCTCGAGCGTCGGGCCCGGCATGGTCGCCGGCCCGATCGGCGCCGCGAAGCCGGCCGAGTACTGCTGGTAGACGTAGGCGCGGAAGCTGCGCGGCCCGGGGATGCGGTGCTTCATCCACGCGTCGCGGCCGCTCGGCGCCGGATCCCAGCGCACGGTCCGCGCGGCG
>DAIOGP010000150.1:2387-4410 GCA_036745135.1 Solirubrobacteraceae bacterium | reverse complement strand
TCCCTTCGCGGCCGGCAACGAGGACCGCACGCCGCCGGAGGTCGGCGCCCTGCGCCCCGACGGCGGCGCGCCCGACGCGCCCGGCTGGTCGGTCCGCGCGTTCCCGAACCTCTACCCGGCGCTCGGCCCCGACGAGGCCGAGCCGGCAGCGGAGGCGCACGCGGACCTGTTCGAGGCCCGCGCCGCGCGGGGCGCGCACGAGGTCATCGTGAACGCGCCCGACCCGGTCGGCACGCTGGCCGAGCTCGAGTCGCAGCAGGTCGCCCGCGCGCTCGAGATGTGGCGCGAGCGGATGCGGGCGCACGCCGGCGCCGCCTATGTGCACCTGAGCGTCAACGAGCGCCACGAGGCCGGCGCATCGCTCCCGCACACGCACGCCCAGCTCTACGCGCTCGACTTCGTGCCGGCGCAGATCGCGCGCGAGCGCGAGCGCTTCAGCGCGCACGCCGCGCGGACGATGGGCGGCAACCTGCTCGAGGACCTCGTGCAGGAGGAGGTGCGCCGTCGCGAGCGGGTCGTCGCGATCGACGACGACGCCGTCCTGATGGCGCCGTGGGGCTCGCGCCTGCCCTACCAGCTGCTGCTCGCCCCGCGCCGCCCGCGCGCCCGCTTCGAGGACGACGGCGCGACCGGGGCGGCGCTCCTGCACGACGGCCTCAGCCGGCTCGCGCGCGCGCTCGGCGCGAGCCCGCCGCTCAACCTGTGGGTGCGCACGGCGCCGCGCGGGGCCGAGCACTTCTGCTGGCGGATCGACGTGCTCCCGCGCCTGACGCACCTCGCCGGCCTCGAGCTGGGCGCCGGCGTGAACCTCCTCACGGTCGCGCCCGAGGCGGCCGCCGCCGAGCTGCGCGACGCGTGATCACGATCGCGGCGACGGTCGCCGTCTCGCTCGCGGTGGGCATCGCGGCCGAGCGCCGCTTCGGGACTGGCGCGCAGCGGGTGGCGCGGCTGCTGCTCGACGCGATGCTCTACGTGATCGCCCCGTTCGTGACCTTCTTCAGCCTGGCGCGGCTGCAGATCGGCGCCGACGTGGGCGGCGGGATCGCGCTCGCGCTCGTGGCGCTGACCCTCACGGGCGTCGCGGCGCATCGCGTCGCGCGCCACGTGCTCGGGCTCTCACGGCCCGGCACCGGCGCGCTGATGGTCGCGACGCTCAACGCGAACACCGGCTTCCTCGGACTGCCGCTCGTGGTCGCGGTCTTCGGACGGAGCCGCCTCGGCGAGGCCGTCGCCTTCGACGTGCTCGTCTCGGCGCCCGTGCTGCTGCTGGGCTGCTTCGGCATCGGGGCCGCCTTCGGCACGGCCGCCGCAGGGGGGATCGCGGACCGCGTGCGCGCGTTCGCGCTGCGCAACCCGGTGCTGCTCGCCGCCGCGGCCGGGCTGCTCGCGCCCGACTCGCTCGCGCCCGACTCGCTCGTGCACGCGGCGCGGGTCGTGGTCATGGCGCTCGCCCCGCTGGGCTTCTTCGCCGTCGGCGTGACCCTCGCCGCCGAGGCGGAGGTGGGCACGCTGCGCGTCCCGCCGCGCCTGACGCGGCCCGTGGCCGCCGCGACCGTCCTGCGGCTCGGCCTCGCGCCCGCGCTGCTCGCGGCCCTGGCGCTGCCGCTGATCTCTCTCCCCACTCCCTACCTCGTGCTCGCGGCCATGCCCAGCGGGATCAACGGGCTCGTGATCGCGCACGCGTTCGGGCTCGACCTACGCCTGTGCGCGGGCGCGATCGCGTGGACCACGAGCATCGTGCTGGCGGTCGGGCTCGGCATCGCGGCCGTGCAGGCCGTCGCCTGACCGGCCGCTCGGGCATCCTTGCCGGTGTGCGCGCGGTCGTGCAGCGGGTGAGCCGCGCCTCGGTGTCCGTCGGCGGCGACGTGGTCGCGGCGATCGGCCCGGGGCTGCTGGTGCTGCTCGGGGTCACGCACGCGGATGGGCCCGACCAGGCCGAACGGCTCGCGGCCAAGGTGCGCGCGCTGCGCATCTTCGAGGACGCGGACGGCCGCATGAACGAGCCGCTCGGCGCGCGCGAGGT
>DAIOGP010000150.1:0-2287 GCA_036745135.1 Solirubrobacteraceae bacterium | reverse complement strand
GTCTGTCGTCTGTCGTCTCCCTTCGCCCTCTAGGCTTGCGCGGCGA
This sequence comes from Solirubrobacteraceae bacterium, assembly GCA_036745135.1. GTDB lineage: Bacteria > Actinomycetota > Thermoleophilia > Solirubrobacterales > Solirubrobacteraceae > DAIOGP01. The sequence continues at coordinate 2,241 of DAIOGP010000150.1, read as the reverse complement.
TGCCGCCGACTGCCCGCCCTGCTCCGCGCTTCGCCGCGGAGCCGCCGCAGGACCTGCTCCCGTACGGACGCTGGGCCGAGACGCTGCGCGCGGAGTTCCTCGCGGCGTGCCTGCGGATCGATGCCGGTGAGGACGACCTCGGCGAGCCGGAGGGGGAGATCGCCTGGTTCCCCGACCGGACCTACGGCGGGCGCACGCACGTGCCCGCGACGGTTCGCACCACGACCGGCCTGGAGCTCTACGGCCACGTCTCGTTCGTGCGCGGCGACGGGGACGGCGAGCCGCGCGACTTCGCCGCGCGCGCCGACTTCACGCCGGAGGTCGCGGAGCAGAACCCCGACTGGGCGCTCGACCTGTCCGAGGACGAGCTCGGCGCGTGGCGCGGCGAGGTGGGCACCGCGGCGATGATGGCGCTCGTCTGGGGAGTGCCGCTCGTGCGCGGCGGCGCGATCGTCACGGCCGAGCTGGGCGCCGAGACCGTGGACCAGTGCGAGCTGGTCGATGGCCGCTTCACGCTGATCGCGCCCGACGCCTATCGCGGCGACTACCTCGAGATCGCGCTCTGGAACCAACGGGGCGAGGAGCTCGCGCGCGAGTCGCTCTACGCGGAGGACGACGAGGACCAGGTGCAACCCGGCACGCCCGGAGGCGACGGCGGGTCCTAGGAGCCCGGCGGAGCCGCGTCGAGCTCGGCCATCAGCCCGGCGAGGTCGAGCGGCTCGGTCACCATCGCGACGCCCTCGCCGCTCGCGGGCTGCGGCCACTGCTCGCGGGGGCGGTCCCAGTAGAGCTCGATCCCGTTCTGGTCGGGGTCGCGCAGGTAGAGCGCCTCGCTCACGCCGTGGTCGGACGCGCCGTCGAGCTGCACGCCGGCGTCGAGGACCCGGCGCAGCGCATCGCCCAGCGTGCGCCGCGTCGGGTAGCGGATCGCGACGTGGAACAGCCCCGTGGTGCCCGGCGCCGGCGGCGGGCCGCCGCGGCTCTGCCAGGTGTTCAGGCCGATGTGGTGGTGGTACCCCCCGGCCGAGATGAACGCCGCCTCGCCGCCCCAGCGCTGCATCACGTCGAACCCGAGCACGTCGCAGTAGAAGCCCAACGCGCGCTCGATGTCGGCGACCTTGAGGTGAACGTGCCCGATGTCGACGCCGGGGTCGATCATGTGCGCGCATCATGACGGACCGAGGCCACGCGCCCACGCGTCAGCTCGACGAGCTGCGCCGGCGAGAGCCTGAACACCGACCTCGGGGTGCCGGCGGCGGCCCACAGCTCCGGCAATGCCATCAGGTCCTCGTCGACGAACGCCTCGAGCGGCTGCGGGTGACCGACCGGCGCCACGCCGCCGATCGCGAAGCCGGTGGCGGCGCGCACGAACTCCGGGTCCGCGCGCTCGACGGGCTCGCCGGCGAGCGCCGCGAGGCGCTGCTCGTCGACGCGGTTGGCGCCGCTCGCGAGCACGAGGATCGCCCGCCCGCTGCGCGCCCCGCGGAAGACGAGCGACTTGACGATCTGCGCCACGTCGCAGCCGACGGCGGCCGCCGCCTCGGGCGCGGTGCGCGTGCTCGCCGGCAACTCGAGGACCTCGAGCGCGAAGCCGGCGGCGGCCAGCGCGTCAGCTACCCGGAGGGTGCTCGGCGGTCGCCGTGCCATCCCCGGCGCCCGCCGCGGGCGCCCCGGCGGTCGTGGCGGTGTCGCTGCCGGGTCCCGCGGCCCAGTCGCGCGCGGCCTCCGCGAGCACGGGCGTCTCGGTGCCGGCGCCCTGCGGGGACTCCTTGGCCACCACGGCGCGCTGGAGCTCCGCGACGCTCACCCCCATCGGGTGGTGGCAGGCGGCGAGGTGGCCGTCGCCGTAGTCGACGAGCGGCGGCTCGACGACCGAGCACACCTCGGTCGCTCGCGGGCAGCGCGTGTGGAAACGGCACGCCGCCGGCGGGTCGATCGGGCTCGGGACGTCGCCCTGCAGCACGATCCGCTCGCGCGCGAAGTTCGCCTTCGGGTCCGGAATCGGGATCGCCGAGAGCAGCGCCGCCGTGTAGGGGTGGATCGGCTGGTCGTAGAGCGCGTCGGCCGGCGAGACCTCGACGATCTTGCCGAGGTACATCACGGCGACGCGATCGGAGACGTGGCGCACGACGCCGAGGTCGTGCGCGACGAAGATGTAGGTCAGCCCGAACTCGTCCTGCAGGTCGTCGAGCAGGTTGATGATCTGCGCCTGGATCGACACGTCGAGCGCCGAGACGGGCT
>DAIOGP010000149.1:0-4468 GCA_036745135.1 Solirubrobacteraceae bacterium | reverse complement strand
CGCGCCGAGGGCCGCGCCGGAGCGCGAGCCGAGCCGCGTGAGCAGCGCGCCTCCGCCGAGCACGAGGAAGCTCCGTCTGTCGATTCGCGGCCAGGGCATCGCTCCTCGAACACCGTACGACGCGGAACGTCGCGGTCCTGCGCCCGGTTCCCCGGTGGGCGGGACTACTCGGGGCCGACGAACTGGGTCTCGGGCGCCTTGAGGTCGTAGCGCGACTGGAACGCGCGCAGGGCGTCCCAGGTCGCGGGCGTGACCTTGTCGCAGCCGATCAGGTGGGTCCAGGCCGTGGCCGCCACCGTGTAAGGCATGCCCGTGTCGTTCTCGAACAGCATCACGCGCGGGTTGCCATTGGTCTGGATCTCGTCGACGAGCGACTGGAGCTGGCCGATCACCTGCACCGGCGTGCCCGGCTTGTACTGGAACACCACGCGCCCGTGCTCGAGCGCGTGGATGTAGTTCTCCGCCGGCGGCGTATCGCCGGGTCCATAGATCCCGTCGCTCGCCGCGTTCGGACTGTGCGGACCGGACGTCGGCGGGTTGCTGCGGTAGGTGACCTTGGTGTCGACGTGGCCGCGACCCTCGCTCTTGGGCGAAAGCATGGTGCACCCGGCCAGCATCGCCGCCGCCGCGAGGTCCGTCTCCTTCACGGCGGGGATCGCGACGTTCTTGATGTTGCCCGCGCCCGTGGCCTTCGGTCCATTCGTGCCGTGCTTGGTGCCGCCGCCGCTCGCGACGACGGCGATCACGACCGCGGCGATCGCCGCGGCGCCGAGCACGCCACCGGCGACGATACCGAGCCGGCGCTTGCGCGCGTGCGCGGTCGCCTCCGCCTGCTCGCGGGCGACGCGCTCAGCGCGCCGACGTTCCTTCTCCTCCTGGCGACTGGCCATCGCGGGCGAAGGGTAGCGGTCGTCGTTCGGGAACGAGTCGCTACTCGGCCTGGACGATGCGCTCGGGCGCCTGGAGGACGAAGCGCCGTCGGAACGCGTCGAGCGCGGCCGTCGTGCGGTCGTTCATGCGCCGGCAGCCGAGCAGCCGCGTCCAGGCGGTCGCGGCGACGTCGTAGGGCATGCCCGTGCGGTTCTCGAACAGCAGCAGGTACTGCGGCGCGCGGTCGAACAGCAGCGCGAGCTCCACGACGCGCGCGGGCGCGAGCTCCTGGCGGTACTGGATCTCCACGCGCCCGTGCTCGAGCGCGTGGACGAGCTTGCCGATCGGCGGCGTCTGCTCCATCGCGTAGTTGCCGTCCGACGCCCACTGCGGGTCGTGGTTTCCAGACGTCGGCGGGTTCGAGCGGTAGCGGACGCGCCCGGTCGTGTGGGTGTTGCCCTCGTCGGGCATGCGGCGCAGCGTGCAGCCGGCGGCCTCGGCCGCCGCCGCGGTGTCGGCGGCGCTCGGTCGTGCGGGCATCACGGGCGTCGCGACGAGCGGGTTGCCGGCGCCTTCGGACGAGCCCGTCCCGCCGCGCTCCCCGCCGCCGGCGAGCACGACCACGGCGCCCGCGAGCGCCAGGCCGCCGATCACCCCGAGCGCGACGATCGCCGCGCTGATGCGCCGGCCGTGAGCCCGTGGCGCCGCCGCGGGCGCGGGCGCTCCGTCGGTCGGCGACGCGGCGGGCGCGCCCGGCCGGTTCGCGCCCTCGTCCTCGTCGTGCCCCGGCGCCGACGTCATCCCGGAACCCGGCTCAGGCGCTGCGGGTCGAGCCCGATGCGCGCCGGCGCGGCGCGCTCGCGGCGCGCTTGGGCTTCCAGCACTCGTCGAGGAACTCCGTGATCTCGTCCGTCAGCCGCTCCGGGGTGACGCGCATCTCGATGATCGACCCGGCCTCGAGCAGCCGCGCGTTGGGCAGCTCGTCGGCGAGCATGCCGGCGTCGGCGAACGGGTGCACGGGGTCGCGCCGGTGCCCGAGGATCAGCGTCGGCGCGGTGAACGTGCGCCGCTCCACGCGGTGGGGGGCGACGCGACCGAAGAAGAGCCCCTGGATCACGGCGGCGCTCGGCCCGGGGTCCTGGCGCACCATGTCCAGCAGCAGGCCCGGCAGCCACGGGACGATCTGGCGCGGCACGGCCTTGGCGGCGAGCTGCACGCCGCGCATGAAGCGCTCCCCGAAGGTCAGGCCGACCATCATCGGCGTGAAGAACAGCGCCGCCCCGAGCAGCGCGTTGTCGAGCACCGGCATCTCGAGCACCATGCCGCGCAGCCGCTCGGGCGCCAGGGAGGCGACCTCGAGCGTCGTGTTCGCCCCGAGCGACGTGCCGCCCACGACCGCCTCGTCCAGCTCGAGGTGGTCGAGCAGGCCGACCACCTGCTCGGCGAAGAAGCCCATCGCGTAGCGCCACATGTCGCGCGGGCGGTCCGACTCGCCGTGGCCGAGCAGGTCGAGCGTGATGACGCGATTGCCGCGGTCTGCGAGCGTCTTGGCGAGCGGCTCGTGCATCCGCTGCGAGAGCAGCAGCCCGTGAATCAGGATCACGGCGCGCGGACCCTCGCCGTACTCGGTGTAGGCCAGTCGCTGGCCGTCGTGGAGGAAGGTCGGCATCGAAGCCGGAAGCATACGGCCGCCTGCGGCAGGGCGATTCCGCTGTCCGCGCGAGCTCCCGGCCCGATACCGTTCGGCCCTCGGGACCCACCGGTTGACCAAGGGAGACGTCGCATGGCCAAGCAACCCCGTTACCTGTCCGGCCAGGTGGCCGCGATCACCGGCGGCGCACGCGGGATCGGGCGCTGCACGGCGCAGGCGCTGATCCGCGAGGGCGTTCGCGTCGCGATCGGCGACCTCGACCTCGCCACGGCGCAGAAGACCGCGGAGGAGCTCGGCGGCGGCACGCTCGCCTTCCCGGTCAACGTGATCGACCGGGAGTCCTTCGCCGGCTTCCTCGATCAGGTCGAGCAGCAGCTCGGCCCGGTCGACGTCCTCGTCAACAACGCCGGGATCATGCAGCTCGGGCCGTTCGTCGAGGAGGACGAGGCGACGCAGGTCCGCCAGGTCGACATCAACATCCACGGCGTGCTGCACGGCATGAAGCTCGTGCTGCCGAAGATGGTCGCGCGACGCTCGGGCCACATCATCAACCTCGCCTCGACGGCCGGGAAGGCCGGCTTTGCCGGCGCGGCGACGTACTGCGCCACCAAGCACGCGGTGATCGGCGCGAGCGAGTCGATTCGCGCGGAGCTGCGCGGGACGAACGTCGAGATCACCTGCATCATGCCCGGCCTCGTCAACACCGAGCTGGCCTCGGGCGTGCAGCAGGCCCGCGCGATCAAGAACGCCGAGCCCGAGGAGGTCGCCGCGGCGATCGTCGACGCGCTCAAGGAGCCGAAGTTCGACGTCTTCGTGCCGCGCTCGATCGGCCAGATCAACAAGGCGATGAGCGTGCTGCCGCGTGGCGGCCGCGAGGCGATCTCGCGCTTCTTCAAGGCCGATCGACTGCTGCTCGACTTCGACCAGAGCCGGCGCTCGTCCTACGAGCTGCGCGCCTCGCAGAGCCAGCCGGGGCTCGAGCCCGGGTCCGAGCAGGCGGCGCTGCCGCAGGGCGCCCCGGGCAACGGGACGCCGGACGAGCAGTCGGTCACGAAGCCGGGGTAGCGGCTAGGCCCGCAGCCGCACCGGCAGCGTCTTGAGCTGGTTGACGAACGGCGACTCGACGTACACGGGCTTGCCCGCGATCGCCATCGTCGGGAAGCGCGCGAGCGTCTCCTCGAGGAGGATCCGCAGCTCGAGCCGCGCGAGCGCCGTGCCGAGGCAGAAGTGGCGCCCACCGGCGCCGAACGCCTGGTGCTCGGGGTTGCGGGTCACGTCGAAGCGGTCCGGGTCCTCGTAGCGTGTCTCGTCGCGGTTGGACGAGACGTACCACATGACCACCTTGTCGCCCTCGCGGATCGGCTGCCCGTGGAGCTCTGTGTCGCGCGTCGCCGTGCGGCGGAAGTGCGCGAACGCGGGGAACATGCGCAGCGACTCCTCGACCGCGCTCGGGATCAGCGACGGGTCGTCGAGCAGCAGCCGGCGCTGGTCGGGGTGCTCGAGCAGCGCGCGCATGCTGCTGCAGTAGGTCGCCTTCGTGCTGTCGTTGCCGGCGGCGACGAGCAGGAAGAAGCCCATCACGATCTCGTGCTCCTCGAGCCGCTCGCCGTCCAGCTCGGCGTGCACGAGCACGCTCGTGAGGTCGTCCATGGGCCGCTCGCGGCGCTCGGCGATCAGGCGCCCACAGCGCTCGAAGATCTCGGGCACGTCGCGCTGCATGACGATCTCGACGCCCTCGGGGTTGAGGTCAGGGTCGCCGGCGCCGAGGATCGAGTTCATCAGGCGCGCCCAGATCTCGTCGTCCTCGGGCGGGATCCCCATGAAGCTGTGGATCACGCGCGAGACGACCGGTTGGGCGACGTCGCCGACGAGGTCGCATGTCTCGCGGTCGCCGAGCCCGTCGAGCACGCCGACGGCGATCGACCGGATCGCGTCCTCGTGCTCGGC
>DAIOGP010000148.1:0-4482 GCA_036745135.1 Solirubrobacteraceae bacterium | reverse complement strand
CGTGCCCTCGGCATCAATGCGTATGTCGCGCCTCAGGCGGGCGATCAGCTAATCGGAGACCTCCGCGCCCGTCGTCGGCGCTCCCGCCGATCGGGAGCTGCCCATCTCGCCGTTCGAGTACTGGTTCACCGCGGAAGGGTCCGACAACGGCGCCGGGTGCTGCCCTTCAATAGAAGCCCTCTATCGGACTCGAACCGATGACCCCTTCCTTACCATGGAAGTGCTCTACCAACTGAGCTAAGAGGGCGGGTCCGGGCAGAGTAGCGACGCGCGCGGCCGCTCGCCACGGTCGCGCCTCGGTGCGTTCCGTCGCCGATCGTCAGCGGGCGCGGCCGCTGAGCGTCAGCGGATGGCGCGTGTCGCCGGTGGTGGCGTAGGTGGCGATGCGCCCGCCGATCAGCCGGTCGAGGCGCACCTGGCCGGTGACCGCGGCGCGGCTCGTGTCGGCCGGCAGCGAGACGACGAGTCGCGGCGTGAGGACGGAGCGCGGGCGGCGCAGGCGCACGGTGCGGTGATGGCAGTCGGGCGTCGGCACCACGTCGCTGCCGGCGCTCGCCGGCGCGCGCACGCACGTCCACAGGCGGTAGTGCCCGCGCGGCAGGCGCACGCGCAGCGCGGGGACCGTCACGACGAGCTTGTCCGGCACGAAGCGGCTCTCGATCCGCGCGAGCCCGATCAAGGGGCCGAACGGGCCGCCGCCGCGCACGCGGCGTAGCCAGCCGGTGCGCCCGCCGACCGACGCGGCGCGCGACGTAGGCGTCGACGTCGCCGGCTGGCCCGTGTCGGAGGGTGGCGGCGCCGGAGTGGTCGGCGGCGGCGTGCTCGGCGGCGGCGTCCCGGGCGTCGGCGCCGCGTCGCCGCACGAGACCGCGAGCTCGATGCACGTCCCGATGAAGGCCGAGTTGGCGGTGTTCCAGTGGGTCGCCAGGTAGCTGCCGAGCGCGGGCGCGGGATTGAAGTAGTCGTCCTGCCCGCAATCGAGCGCCTCGTCGATCGCGAACGGCAGGTGCGCACAGGGGAACGTCAGGCCCGACGTCGGGCCGCCGTCGTCGTAGCAGAGCACGTCCCACTCGTCGAAGCAGTGGCCGGCCTGGGACGAGTGCGGCGCCGAGTCCTGCACGGCGCCGAGCGTGTGCATCAGCTCGTGGAGCATGCCGTCGGGCTCGACGGTGCCGCCGGACGGGCTCGGCGTGAAGCTCGCGCTGCCCCAGATGACGCCGAAGAGGCCGCCGTCGTTGTGCGGGTTCTCGGGCCCGGGCACCTCGGCCGCCGGGCCGAGGTAGGCCTCGGCCGTGCCGAGCACGCCGCCCGCGCCGCGCAGCCCGTCGGCGTAGACCATGTAGTTCCGCGCCGCGCCCGGGCTCTCGTCCTGGAGGACCGGCGCGAGGTCGGCGCTGAGCTTCGCGAGCGAGGGGCTGCCCGAGCCGTCCATGTAGCTCGCCGTGGCACGTGGCAGCGCGACGAGGCGGATGTCCGCGTAGTCGGGGCCGCAGCTCGTGCCGAGGTCGAAGCGGATCGTCTTCGCGCCGGCGGCCTGCTGGGCGACGAAGCGGCCGAGCTCGGCGACGTTGCCCTGGAGCACGGGGGCGAAGGCGGCGAAGCGATTCGCGCGGTCGCTCGGGTAGGCGTAGATCAGCTTGATCGTCGGCAGGCCGGGAAAGGTCGCGTCCGCGGTGTCGTCGCTACCGCGGGCCTCGCCGCACCAGGTCTGGGGCAGGCCCGCGCTGCCCGCGTCGGCGAGCGCGACGCGCCCCGCGGCGCGAAGCGTGGTGCGCCGGCGCAGCGAGGTCGTCAGATCGGAGTGGGCGATCAGCGTGGCGCGCTTGCCGTCGACCCTGTGCGAGCCGAGCACGATGGGCGGCGGCGGGCCATCGAGCTCGTCGCCGTGGGCGCTTGCGGCCACGGGCGCGAGCGCGCCGACGATCAGCAGGCAGGCGAGGCCGGTCGTGAGCCGCGGAACGCGCACGTGATACGCGTCGGTGCCACGGCGGATCGGCCGGTGCGTTCAGCCGGAATCTAGACGGACGTTGGACGCCCCGGGAGCGAGCGCGCGCCGACTGGCTCGTCGGGCGCCGACGCGGCGGGGGGCGACGCGCCGTCCGGCACACTGCCGGCCAGCGCGCGCAGCTCCTCGTAGGCGGCGCCGAGGCGGTCGGCGAGGAACCAGACGTCCGGCACCTCGCCGCGGTCCCCGACGATGCCGAAGTCGATCCGGTCGAGGTAGCTGAGGATCGTGAGGTTCAACCCCATGCCGTCCGTGACGACCGAGAGCGGGTACTGCGCCTCGAGCCGCGCGCCGGCGAGGTAGAGCGGCACGGGCGAGCCGGGGACGTTCGAGATCACGACGTTGAGCGGCGGGTGCAGCTGCCCGGAGGCCGCGGCGCCCAGCAGCAGCTTCGCCGTGCGGTTGATGATCGCCGGCGGAATCGCCTCGTTCGCCTGCTCGAGCAGCATGCGGGGCGTGTGCTTGTGGCGCGCCTTGGCCTGGTCGAGCCACTCGTGCGTCAGCTGCACGCGGCGCTCGGGGTCGTGCTCGTGGGTCGGGATCGGGACGATCATCATCGACACGCGGTTGCCGAACGTGCCGACCTCCTCGGGCAGCCGCACGGAGATCGGCACCATCGCGAGCAGCGGCTCGTCCGGCAGCTCGTCGTGCTCGAGCAGCCACGCGCGCATCGCGCCGGCGGTGATCGCAACGACGACATCGTTGACGGTCACGCCGAAGTGGCGCTTGAGCCGCTTGACCTCGGGCAGCGAGACCGTCTGGAACGCGATGCGGCGATGCGCCGTGATCCGCCGGTTGAGGCTCGTCTTGGGCGCGAGCATGCGCGGCACCGCCTCCGCCTCGTGGCCCGGCCGCAGCGCGGAGACCGCGCGCGCCGCGCTGGCCACAGCGTTGACGCCGGGGACGCTGCGGATCGTCGGCACGAGGTCGAGGTTCGGCAGCGTCTGCGGCAGGTCGCGCACGGTCCGTAGCGAGCGGCGCGGCAGGCGGGTGAGCCCGCGGGCCAGCAGCCCGAAGCTGCTCGGCACCGGCGCGCGCGGGCGCCCCGACTCGGGCGGGACGATCTCGCGGCCGGCGGGGTCGAGGTCGAGCAGCGTGATCAGCACCTCGGCGCCGGAGAGGCCGTCGAGCGCGGCGTGGTGGATCTTCGTCAGCAGCCCCACGCGCGCGCCGCCATCGACCCCGTGCACGAGGTACATCTCCCACAGCGGGTGCTCGCGGTCGAGCTTGCGCTCGAAGATGCGCGCGCACTGCTCGGCGAGCTGGCGCGCGTCGCCGGGCGCGGGCAGCGCGACCTCGCGCACGTGGTAGTCGAGGTCGAAGTTGCGGTCCTCGCCCCAGAACGGGTGGTCGAGGTCGAACGGCACGCGCGTGAGCTTCCACGTGAACGGCGGCAGCAGGTGCAGCCGCTCGCCGACGAGCGCGCGCAGGCGCTCGAGCGTCAGCTCGCCCCCGGGCGCGGTCGACGGGTCGTAGATCGCGAGGCTGCCGACGTGGCCGTGCGTCCGGTCGTCCTCCAGCGCGAGGAACTGCACGTCGAGGCTCGTCAGCTGGCGCATGACGCTGCGACGGTAGCGCCTCGCGGCCCCGGCGACCAGCGCGAAGCCGAAGGTGCCCGGTGCGTCACGATGGTCGCTCCGAGCAGAACCCAAATCCGCGCTCGCGCGCGAAGGAGGACAGATGGCCTACAACCACGTCGACCTCGAGGACGTCGAGCCGGTGATGGGCGCGTTCTACAAGATGCGCCGCGCGCTGGGCGTGACCGGCTTCGGGATCAACTACGTCGACATCCGGCCGGGCATGGAAGGCCTCGAGCACGACGAGACCGAGACCGGGCACGAGGAGGTCTACGTGATCCTCGAGGGCTCGGGCACGATGCGGATCGGCGCGGACGAGGTCGAGCTGCGCCCCGGGCGCTGGCTGCGCGTCGACGCGACGGACACGCGCATGGTCACGGGCGGCCCCGAGGGCCTCAAGATGATCATGGTCGGCGGGACGCCGGGCGCGCCGTTCGCGCCGCGGCCGAGCCTGTAGGCGGGACTACGCCTCGACGAGGCCCACGATCGTCTCGGGGCGGACACCGTCGAACTTCATCGCCTCCGCCGCGGCCTCGGTCTTCAGGGCCGCCTCCCACGCGGCAATGTCGGGGACCTCCACGATCAGCCCGACGCGGTTCGAGCCTGCCGGGTCGCGAAACGTGCGCACCGTCATCCCCAGCGGACCGAAGAACTCCTCCCGCTTGGGCGAGGCAAGCCAGTGATCGACGTCGTCCACTTCGTGGAAGACCAGCAGCGTCTCCATCGTCTCGCGTCCTTCCCACATCGCAGCAGGGGCCGTGATGTCTCGGTGTGTGGAATCGAAACCCACCCTAACCCGATGCACGCAGCTCCGCTCGGCACCCGCCTCGACGGCTCGGGCCTCTCGCGATGGGGGGAGCAGGATTCGAACCTGCGTAGGCAGAGCCAACGGGTTTACAG
>DAIOGP010000147.1:0-4486 GCA_036745135.1 Solirubrobacteraceae bacterium | reverse complement strand
GCGAGCTCGGTCGAGAAGTGCAGACGCTCGCGATTGGCCGCGATCAGCTCGGGCAGCCCGGGCTCGTAGATCGGCACCTCGCCGTCCTCGAGCCGGGCGATCTTGGCCGCATCGATGTCGACGCACCAGACGTCGTTGCCGAGCGAGGCGAAGCCGGCGGCCGTGACGAGGCCGACGTAGCCGGTGCCGATCACGGCGATCGGTTCGCGTGCGGAGGTGGTCATGAGCGGCGGAAGGCTACTAGACGGTTCGGGGGGCTCCACGGCGCCGACGAGGCGTCGGCGGGCGCTACCGCTGGACGCGCAACGTGCTCGCGATCGCGAGCAGCTGCCGCTCGTTGAGGCTGCGGCTGAGCGTGTTCGAGACCCAGTAGACCGCCCGGCGCGTGCGCCATGCGACGAGCCGCACCTTGCCGCCGTCGTAGTAGACGCGCAGCGCCCGGCCGTTCGCGATCCGGCGCTCGCTGGGGCCCATCAGGATCGGCGGGTCCTTCCAGGTCGTGCCCTGGACGCCGTAGTACTCGAAGAAGCCGCCGTAGGCCTGGCGCAGCACCATCCGGTAGGCGGCGTGCTTCTTGCCGTCGCGATCCGGGAGCGTGTAGGCGCGCGTCGGCTGGATCGAGTCATAGGCGGACGTGGCGCCGCGCACGGTCGGGTAGTAGATCGGGAGACGGGCCTTGCCGATCAGCCCGACCGCCATCGTCTGGCCCTGCTGCGCCGCGACGACCAGCCCGGGCGGCAACGCGGCCTTGGCCCGCTTGCCGCGCCGGCTGCGCTTGCGCGTGCGGCGCGTCGTGCTCGTCGCGGGCGCGTCGGCCTTCGCCGGCGGGTGCAGGAACTCCCTGACCGTCGCGCGCAGGTCCGCCGCGGAGGCGGTGACGTCGTTCCCGACCGAGCTCGTGCGGAAGTCGACCTGGCGCACGTCCTGCCCGTGCTCGACCGCGTACTCGACGAGGTAGAGCAGGTTCTTGAAGCCCTTGAGCGTCGTCAGGCTCTTGTCGGTCTCGGCGGCCCGGCCGAAGATGCGCGACAGCGCGATGCGATCCGAGAACAGCTTGCCGACGCCGACCTGCTCCTTGGCCTGGCGCAGGAAGTCCTGCTGGCGCTTGGCGCGCACGAGGTCGTCGTCGGCGTGGCGGTAGCGCACGAAGTCGAGCGCCTTCTGGCCGCAGAGCTTCTGATAGCCCGCGTCGATGTCGATCTCCGCGTACTGGGCGCTCGGCGGCAGGCCCGCGTTCGAGTGGAAGTACTTGCGGTCGACGTCGACGTAGACGCACTTGATCCGGTCGACGGCCTCGCGGAAACCCTTGAAGTTGACGTCGACGACGTGGTTGATGTCCTTGAGGTCGAGCACCTGCTTGACGACGCGCAGCGTCAGGCGAGCGCCGCCGTAGCTGTAGGCCGCGTTGATCTTCTGGCGCCCGTGGTTCGGGATGTCGACGAGCAGGTCACGCGGGATCGACATGACCGAGATCGCCGAGTCCTGCGCGTCGAGGTGGATCAGCATGATCGTGTCCGAGCGGCGGTCGCGCTTGCTCGCCTTGGCGCGCCGGTCGGAGCCGAGCAGCATGATCGTCTGGGGCTTGCCGGCCTGCGCCTGCGTGACCTCGATGTTCAGCTGGTGACCGCTGCCGAGCGCGGCCACGACGTCCTTGACCTGGAGCACGACCGCGGTCACCGTCGCCGCCGCCACCCACACGACGACGACCGCGCCGGCGAGCGCGAAGCGCTTCCACATGCTGCGCGCGAGCTCCGGCGGCCGCTCGTCGGGCGCGCTCACGCCGCGCCTCCCTCGACGGCGCGCAGGCCGCCGGCCTGCTCCTGCGCCTGCAGCCACGCGGGCAGCCCCTGCACGAAGTCCCCGAGGGCCTGGCGATAACGCGCGAGCGACGAGATCGAGACCCATTCGTCGGGGCCGTGATGGCCGCCCCCGGCGGGCCCGAACTCGACGGCCGGCACGCCGGCCTCCAGGAACGACACCGCGTCCGACGCGCCGTCGCGCCCCACGCTCATCGTCTCGCCGCCGACCGTCCGCCCGACCGCGTCGGCGAGCGCGCGCACGAACGGGTTGTGGCGCGAGACGATCGCGGGCACGCGGTGGAACGTGCGCGCGATCTCGATGTCGGGGATCTCGCGGATCTGCTCGAGGATCGCGGCGGGGTCCTGCCCCGGGAGGTAGCGGATGTCGACGTCCATCGTGCAGCGGTCGGGCACCTTGTTGAGCGCGTCGCCGCCCATGATGCGACCGAGGTTGATCGAGGGGCGCTCGAACAGGTCCGAGGACTCGCGGCTGAACGGGAGGGTCTCGATGCGACGGAAGACGTCGATCGCCTTGAGGACCGCGTTGTCGCCGAGCCACGGCGTCGAGCCGTGCGCAGCCGTGCCGGAGACCTCGACGCGCACGGCGAAGACGCCCTTGGCCTGGACGCCGATGTGCAGGTCGGTGGGCTCGCCCGTGATCGCGAAGTCGGCGGTGAACCCGTTCGCGATCAGGAGGTCCGTGGAGCGCTCGTCGATCTCCTCGGACTCCTCGTCGGGCACGCACACGAAGCGCAGCCGGACGCCGTCCTGGTCGGCGGCGTCGCGCAGCGCGCACATCATCGCCGCGAGGCCGCCCTTCATGTCGTAGGCGCCCCGGCCGATCAGCCGGTCGCCCTCGACGCGCGGCTCGAACTGGTGCGGGCGCCCGGGGACGACGTCGAGGTGACCGTGGAGGATCACGGTCGGGCCCTTGCTCGGGCCCACGTCGACGCGGATCACCGGCAGGCCGCCGTGATCGAGCTCGTGCACGTCGAGGTCGCGCGATTCGAGCCAGCCTTTGACGAAGCCGGCCGCCGTGCGCAGACCATCGGGCGTGGACGTGTCGTAGGAGATGAGCCGTTCGGCCAGTGCCCGCTCGTCCATCTCACCAGAGGATAGGCAATGGCCCGGGCGCAGCACGGCGGTGGGGCTCGAGTCGAGCCGCTTGCGAGGCGGGAAGGGCTCGGGCGCCACCCGCGCGGCGGCGCGAACCGCGGCACTGAGGGGTGGGCCCGAAACGAACGTGCGCGCCGCGCAAGAGGAAGCGACGTTCGCCCGATCGACGCGTTTCCTCGTTCTGCCGGCGCCAGGTGACACCACGTGTAACTTGGCGCCGGAAGAACGCCAGAGCCGGGTTCACAGCGCCGGCGCCACCCGAGCCCACTCCTCAGCGCCGGGGTTCACAGCGCCCCCGCCACCCGGGCCCACATTCCTCAGTGCCGGGGTTCGCAGCGCCCCCGACACCCGGGCCCACACTCCTCAGCGCCGCAAGGCGCGAACGCTAATCGCGCCGCGAGATGCGCGCCATGCCGCTCGCCTCGGAGGCGGCGATGTCGCGCGGCGTGACGGAGGGCCGATTGGGCTCGGTGCCCTCGGCGACGGCGATGAAGCACTCCCAGCGCCGTTTGTCGCGCGCCGCGCGGCGCTCCTCCTCGGTCCCGTGCTCGGCCGCGCTGAGCGCCTGCTCGGCGCGCGCGAGCTTGTCGCGCAGGTCGGCGACGTCGAGCTGCTCGGGCGGGGTCGCGTCCTCGACGAGCAGCAGCGCGTGGTTGCCGCCGACCTGGAGGTAGCCCTCGCCCTGCGCGAAGCGCCGCACCTCGGTCTCGCCCTCGTAGAGCCGCAGCTCGGTCGGCTCCAGCGTCGCGAGCAGCGGCGCGTGGTTGGCGAGCAGGCCGATCGAGCCCGTCGTCGTGCGCGTCGAGACCATCTCGACCTCGCCGGCGAAGACGCTGCCCTCGGGGGTCAGGACCTCGACGGGGAACCGCGTCCGAGCCATGGCGGCTACTCGCCCTTCGCTTCGGCCACGACCTGGTCGATCGTGCCCTTGAGGAAGAACGCGCGCTCGGGCAGGTCGTCGTGCTTGCCGTCGATGATCTCCTGGAAGCCGCGGATCGACTCGGCGATCGGGACGTACGCGCCGGGCGTGCCCGTGAACTGCTCCGCGACGAAGAACGGCTGCGAGAGGAAGCGCTCGACCTTGCGCGCCCGCTGCACGATCAGCTTGTCCTCGTCGGAGAGCTCGTCGATGCCGAGGATGGCGATGATGTCCTGGAGCTCCTTGTAGCGCTGGAGGATCTCCTTCACGCGGTTGGCGACCGTGAAGTGGTCCTCGCCGAGGATGTCGGCCTTGAGGATCGTGGAGGTCGAGTCGAGCGGGTCGACCGCCGGGTAGATGCCCTTCTCGGAGATCGCCCGCGAGAGCACCGTCGTCGCGTTGAGGTGGGCGAACACCGACGCCGGCGCCGGGTCCGTGAGGTCGTCGGCGGGGACGTAGATCGCCTGCACCGAGGTGACCGAGCCCTGCCGGGTCGACGTGATCCGCTCCTGGAGCTGGCCCATCTCCGTCTCGAGCGTCGGCTGGTAGCCCACCTGCGAGGGCATGCGCCCGAGCAGCGCCGAGACCTCCGAGCCCGCCTGCACGAAGCGGAAGATGTTGTCGATGAACAGCAGCACGTCCTGGCCGCCCT
>DAIOGP010000146.1:0-4499 GCA_036745135.1 Solirubrobacteraceae bacterium | reverse complement strand
TCTTCGGCAGCCCGCTGGACAAGCTCCTGATCATCGCCGTGCTGACGTCGGCCGCGGCGTCGACGCAGACGACGATCCTCCCGACCGCGCGCACGTCGCTCTCGATGGCGCGCGCCAAGGCGATGCCGAAGCGGCTCGGCGACGTCTCGCCCCGCTTCCTCACGCCGCACGTCTCGACGATCCTCATGGGTGCGTTCTCGATCGTCTGGTACGTCGGCCTGACGATCGTCAGCACGAACATCCTCTACGACTCGATCGCCGCGCTCGGGCTGATGATCGCCTTCTACTACGGGCTCACCGGCTACGCGTGCATCGTCTACTACCGCCGCGAGCTGCTGAAGTCGGCCAAGAACTTCGTCTTCATCGGCATCGCCCCGCTGATCGGCGCGGTCGTGCTCACGTGGCTGTTCGTCAAGTCGTGCATCGACCTCAGCAAGCCGGAGAACTCGAGCTCGGGCGACTCCTGGATCGGGCTCGGACCGCCGCTCGTGATCGGCCTCGGCTGGCTGCTCGTCGGGGTGGTCGCGATGCTCTACTGGTGGTCCTCGAACCGCGAGTTCTTCACGCGACGGCCCGAGGTCGTCGATCCCGCGTTTGCCGCCGCGGCGCCGGGCGAGGCCTAGGCACATGGCCCGCGACATCGTCATCGGATACGACGGGACCGACGGGGCCAAGTCCGCCCTCGCACACGCGATCGAGCTCGCGAAGGAGCTCGGCGACCGGCTCGTGATCGTCTTCGGCTACGAGCCGGCGCTGCTCGGCAGCGAGGTCCAGGATCTCCGGCAGGCGCTCAAGGAGCTCGGCGACACGCACCTCCACGAGGCCGAGCGCCAGGCGCGCGAGGCCGGGGTGGAGGTCGAGCTCGGCCTCGTCGAGGCGGGCGCCGTCGACGGGCTCGTCGCGGTCGCGGACCAGCGCGACGCGCGGATGATCGTCGTCGGCAGCTACGGCGAGCGGCCGCTCACCGGCGCGATCCTCGGCTCGACGCCGCACAAGCTCCTGCACCGGGCGACCGTCCCGGTGCTGGTCGTTCCCATCGACGACTGAGCCACGGCGCCGACGAGGGCTCTCCCATGCGCGCCGTCGTCATCACCAAACACGGTCCGCCGGAGGTGCTGCAGGTCCAGGGGCGCCCCGCCCCGGTGCCCGCGCCAGGGGAGGTCCTGATCGACGTCGCGGCTGCCGGCGTCAACTTCGCCGACATCATGGCGCGCGTCGGCTTCTACCCCGACGCGCCGAAGCCGCCGTGCGTCGTGGGCTACGAGGTCGCCGGCACCGTCGCGGCGCTCGGCGAGGGCGTCGCGGGCGTGGCGGTCGGCGACCGGGTGATGGCCGGCACGCGCTTCGGCGGCTACGCCGAGCAGGTCGCGGTCGGGGCCTCCGCGGCGATCCCGCTGCCTGACGGGCTCGACTTCGCCCAGGGCGCCGCGATCCCGGTCAACTACGCGACCGCGTGGGCCGGGCTCGTCGGCTACGGCAACCTCCAGCCCGGCGAGCGCGTGCTCGTGCACGCCGCCGGCGGCGGGGTGGGCATCGCCGCGACGCAGATCGCCAAGCGCCACGGCGCGGAGGTCTACGGCACCGCGTCGCCCGGCAAGCACGAGGCGATCCGCGGGTTCGGCGTCGACCACGCCGTCGACTACACCGCCGCCGGCTGGGGGCGGGCGCTGCCGAAGTTCGACCTGATCATGGACGCCATCGGCGGCAAGAGCTTCCGGACGAGCTACGACCTGCTGCGCCCCGGCGGGCGCCTCGTCTGCTTCGGCGCCTCGGCCGTCGTGTCCGGCCAGCGGCGCAACCTGCGCGCGGCCGTCACGACCGCGGCGCGGATGCCGCGCTTCAACCTGATCAAGCAGATGTCGGCGTCGAAGTCCGTCATCGGTCTCAACATGCTCACGCTCTGGGACGACCGCGGCACGCTCGAGCCGTGGGTCCGCCCGCTGCTGGCGCTGATCGAGGACGGCACCATCAGGCCGGTCGTCGCGCAGGCGTTCCCCTTCGAGCAGGCCGCGGACGCGCACCGCCTGATCGCCGCGCGCGGCAACGTCGGCAAGGTCGTCCTCACGCCATGACCGCGCCCGGGGCGGTCGCGATCGACCGCGCGCGGGTGGCCGCGCTGCTCGAGCGCGAGGAGCGCCGCTTCGAGGGCGAGCATCCGCGCTCGCGCGAGCTGTTCGAGCGGGCGCGCGGCTCGCTGCTCGGCGGCGTCCCGATGAACTGGATGGTGCGCTGGGCCGGCGCGCACCCCGTCTTCGTCCACGAGGCGCACGGCGCGCGGTTCGTCGACGTCGACGGGCGCGAGTACGTCGACCTGTGCCTCGGCGATACCGGCGCGATGGCCGGCCACGCCCCGGAGGCGACGGTCGCGGCGCTCAGCGGCCAGGCGGCGCGCGGCATCACGCTGATGCTCCCCAGCGAGCACGCGCCGTGGGTGGGGGAGGACCTGCAGCGGCGCTTCGGCCTGCCCTTCTGGCAGTTCGCGCTGACGGCCACCGACGCGAACCGCTTCTCGATCCGCCTCGCGCGCCAGGTCACCGGTCGCCCCAAGGTGCTCGTGCACAACTGGTGCTACCACGGCTCGGTCGACGAGACCTTCGCGACGCTGCGCCCCGACGGGAGCGTCGGCCCGCGCGTGGGCAGCATCGGCCCGCCCGTCGATCCCGGCGTCACGACGCGCGTGGTCGAGTTCAACGACGTCGACGCGCTCGAGGCCGCGCTCGCGCACGGCGACGTCGCCTGCGTGCTCGCCGAGCCGGCGCTCACGAACATCGGCATCGTGCTGCCCGAGCCCGGCTACCACGATGCGCTGCGCGAGCTCACGCGCCGCCACGGCACGCTGCTGATCATCGACGAGACGCACACGATCTGCGCCGGCCCGGGCGGGTACACGCGCGCCCACGGGCTCGAGCCGGACATCCTCACGATCGGCAAGCCCATCGCCGGCGGCGTCCCCGCGTCGGCCTACGGCGTGACCGGAGAGCTCGCGGCCCGCATCGAGGCCGCGATCGACCGCGACCTCTCGGACGTCGGCGGGATCGGCGGCACGCTCGCCGGCAACGCGCTGTCGCTGGCCGCAATGCGCGCGACCTTGGAGCACGTGCTGACCGACGCCGCCTTCGAGCGCATGATCGCGCTCGGCGAGCGCTTCGAGGCCGGCGTCAAGGGCGTGATCGACGCCCACCGCGCGCCCTGGCACGTGACGCGCCTGGGCTGCCGCGCGGAGTACCTGTTCCGCCCGGAGGTCCCGCGCACCGGCGCCGAGGCCGAGGCGGCGATGGACGCCGAGCTCGACGGCTTGATCCACCTCTACGCGCTCAACCGCGGGATCCTGCTGACCCCGTTCCACAACATGGCGCTGATGTCGCCGGCGACCACCGCGGACGACGTCGACCACCACACCGCGGTCTACGCGGACGTCGTCGCCGAGCTGCTCGGCTGACCGCCGCAAGCGCTTGTGAGCGCGCTGGGGCCGCTGCTAGGCTGCGCCGACATGTCGTTCGGGCTCGCCCTCTCCCAGCTTCTCCTCCTCCCCCTTCGGGGGGAATAGCGCGTGGCGGCCGCCAAGCCGCGAGACCACTGAGAGAAGCAGCACCGACCGAGAGCCACGAAGGGAGCGACATGACCAAGCCAGACGATCCGCACCGCGTCCTGATCTTCGACACGACGCTGCGCGACGGCGAGCAGTCGCCGGGCATCTCCCTGAACATGACGGAGAAGCTCGAGATCGCACAGCAGCTCGCGCGGCTGGGCGTCGACGTGATCGAGGCCGGCTTCCCGATCTCCTCGCCCGGTGACTTCGAGGCGGTCGAGGCGATCGCGCGCCAGGTGCAGGGGCCGATCATCGCCGGGCTCGCGCGGACGCATACGCAGGACATCGACGCCGCCTGGAACGCCGTGCGCGACGCCGAGCGCCCGCGGATCCACACCTTCATCTCGACCTCCGACATCCACATCCAGCACCAGCTCCAGACGACCCGCGAGGACGTCAAGGGCCAGGCGCGCGCCGCCGTCGCGCACGCGCGCGCGTACGTCGAGGACGTGGAGTTCTCGCCGATGGACGCGACGCGCGCCGACGTCGACTTCACCGCCGAGGTCGTCCAGATCGCGCTCGACGAGGGCGCGACGACGATCAACATCCCGGACACCGTGGGCTACGCGATGCCGCAGGAGTACGGCGCGTTCCTCACGCGGCTCTACGAGCTCGTCCCGGGGTTGCGCGACGTGGTCGTCTCGGTCCACTGCCACGACGACCTCGGCCTCGCGGTCGCGAACTCCTTCGCCGGCGTGCAGGCCGGCGCGCGGCAGGTCGAGTGCGCGATCAACGGCATCGGCGAGCGCGCCGGCAACGCCTCGCTCGAGGAGCTCGTGATGCTGCTGCACACGCGCCACGCCGACCTGGGCCTGACGACCGTCGTCAACACGCGCGAGCTGGCCCGCACGAGCCGGCTCGTCTCGCGGCTCACCGGCTACGTCGTGCAGCCGAACAAGGCCGTCGTCGG
>DAIOGP010000145.1:1357-4512 GCA_036745135.1 Solirubrobacteraceae bacterium | reverse complement strand
CAGGGCTTCAAGATCGCGATGGGGACGCTCGACCACTCGCGCCTGGGCGTCGCCGCCCAGGCGCTCGGCATCGCGCAGGGCGCGACCGACTACGCCGCCGCCTACGCGCGCGAGCGCCGGCAGTTCGGCCAGCCGATCAACTCGTTCCAGGGCATCCAGTTCAAGCTCGCCGACATGGAGACGAAGACCGCCGCCGGGCGCGAGCTGCTCTACAAGGCCTGCGCGAAGGTCGAGCGCCACGAGCCGGACATGGGCAAGTACTCGGCGATGGCGAAGCTGTTCTGCTCCGACGTGGCGATGGAGGTCACGGTCGAGGCGGTCCAGGTGCTCGGCGGCTACGGCTACGTCAAGGAGTACCCGGTCGAGCGCATGCTGCGCGACGCCAAGATCACCCAGATCTACGAGGGCACGAACGAGATCCAGCGCCTCGTCATCGCCCGCACGCTGCGGTAGCTCCGCGATGCCGATCGATCGCTTCACAGCCCGCCGCATCGCCGGCGCCGCGCTGGGCGCGCTGCTGCTCGGCGTGGGCTTCATCGCGCTCGTCAGCGGCTTCTCGAGCTCGGCCCCCGTCCGCGCGCTCCAGGGCGTCGCGCTGTTCCTGGGCGGGGCGCTCGTGTTCGCGGTCATCGTCAGCTTCGTCGTCGACCACCTGGCGGACTGGCGCGACCCCACCTCCGAGGCCGAGTTCGAGCAGATCGTGCGTCGCTCGGAGCGGCTGGCGCGCGAGGGACTCGCGGCCGAGCCCGACGAGAGCGAGTTCCTCGAGCTCGATCCGCTCGACGACGAGGACTTCGCGGAGCTCGTCCGCGAGGCGCTCGACGACCTGCCCGACCTGCTGCTGAAGGCGCTCGACCACGTCGCGGTCGTGATCTCCGACGGCGGCCGCCGGATGCGCGCGTACGGCCTCTACCACGGCGACGGCGTGGCGCGCGACAACCACCCCGACCGCATCGTGATCTACCGCGACACGCTGCGTCGCGACTTCGGCCACGATCCCGAGCTCCTGCGCGACCAGGTCACGCGCACCGTGCGCCACGAGCTCGCGCATCACCTCGGCTGGGACGAGCTCGGCGTGCGCGGCCTCGGGCTGTAGTCGTGGCCCACCGGATGCGCGCTCCGTGCGGGGGTCCGCGGCCGTGATGGTCGTGATGACACCCCAGGCCAGCGAGGCCGAGATCGCGGCGGTCGTCGCGCGGCTCGAGACGACCGGCGTGCACGTGCTCGTGATGCCGGGCGAGCTGACGACCGCGATCGGCGCGATCGGGGATCCCGAGCGGGTCAGCGAGCTCGGGCTCGAGGGGCTGGCGGGCGTCGACCGGGTCGTCCCGATCTCGCGGCCGTACAAGCTCGCCTCCTCGGAGCTCGCCCATCACGAGCCCACGACCGTCGAGGTCGCCGGCCGACAGGTGGGCGGCGGCGACACCTTCTGCCTGATCGCCGGGCCGTGCACCGTGGAGTCGCGCGAGCAGACGCTCGCGGTCGCGGAGGCCGTCAAGGCCGGTGGGGCCTCGATGCTGCGCGGCGGCGCGTTCAAACCGCGCACGTCGCCGTTCGCGTTCAAGGGGCTCGGGGTGCCGGCGCTCGAGATCCTCGCCGAGGCGCGCGCGGCGACCGGCCTCCCGATCGTCACCGAGCTGCTCGACGCCCAGCACGCCGACGCGATCGCGCAGCACGCCGACGTCGTCCAGATCGGCGCCCGCAACATGCAGAACTACGCGCTGCTCGAGGTCGCCGGCAAGCTCGGCAAGCCCGTGCTGCTCAAGCGCGGCCTCTCCTCGACAGTCGACGAGCTCCTGATGGCCGCCGACTACGTGCTCAAGGAGGGCAACGAGGCGGTGCTCCTGTGCGAGCGCGGGATCCGCACGTTCGAGACCGCCACGCGCTTCACGCTCGACCTGTCGGCCGTGCCGTGGCTCAAGCTGCACTCGCACCTGCCCGTGATCGTCGATCCTTCGCACGCGGCGGGCGACCGCCGGCTGGTGGAGCCGCTCTCGCGCGCCGCCGCGGCCGTCGGCGCCGACGGGATCATCGTCGAGGTCGCGCAGGATCCCGAAGCGGCGCTGTGCGACGGCCCCCAGGCCCTCTACGCGCGCGACTTCGCGACCTACGCCGCGGGCGTCGCGGCGCACGCGGCGCTGCTCGGCAAGCGGGTAGCGTGAAGTTCGGTTGGCAGCTGTCAACTGTCAACTCGAACAGCCGCCGCCCGCTGCCAACCGCCCGCTGTCAACTGTCAACTGTCAACTGTCAACTCGAACAGCCGCCGCCGTCGCTGCTAACCGCAGCTGCTGCCCTACGGAAAGCTTGTTCGCAACTCGTAGTGCACCTGCAATTGCGCGCGTGTCGACCTGACCCGGCCGGCGCAGGGCCGGTTGGGTGGTCCCGGGGTCAGGCAGTACTTCACGGTCACGGGGTGACGGGGCGAGTCGACGCGCGTCGTGGTGCCGAACGTCCCGGTCACCCGGTAGTGGTCGAAGGTGTCCGCGTAGCCGGTCGTCACGGGGAGCAGGCCGCAGCCGCCCGGGTTGCGCAGCTCGAGCGGCACCCGGATCCGCAGCCAGGTGGTGCTGGAGAAGACGGCCGTGCGCGCGTCGAGGGACGAGACGTTCGTGTGTCGGGCGTCGAACGAGATCCGCGCGCTCGGGCTCGTGCGGATCGCCGCGGTCGGGACGCCGCCGCACGCCGTGTCCGTCAGCACGTCCGTGGCCGCCGGCCTGAGGTTCGCCCGCGTCAGCCGCGACCGGACGACGTTGATGAAGCCCACGCGACCGATCGTGTACCCGTGCATCGTGCCGCTGAGGGGGAAGCGCAACGTGCTCTGGCCGGCGCGGTCGAGCGTCACGACGCTGCCCTCGAGGAACGTCAGCGTGAACGGCGAGCGCTGCTCGACCGGAGCGCAGCGCCGCGCCCGGCGGGTCGTGCGCCGCGGGCACGGCGCCGTCGCGGCGGGCGCTGCCGCGCGGGCGACCGCCGCGGGCGCGTCGATGCGTGGCCGGGCGGCGGCGGGCTCGACCTCGAGCCCCACGGCCACCGCGATCAGGGCACAGAGCGCTCCGAGGACGACGGCGCCGGGTCGCCGTCGGTGCCGGCTGTCAGGGGTCACGGCGCACTCATCCCGGTCGCGGCGACCGTAGCACGGGCGCCGGTCGCGGCGA
>DAIOGP010000145.1:0-1257 GCA_036745135.1 Solirubrobacteraceae bacterium | reverse complement strand
CATTCGTCCAAACCTCCGTCGAATCGACCGTAGCACGGTCGCGGGGCGCCGCGAGCCGGGGCACATGCGCCGCGCCGGCCCCCTAGGATTCGCCCTCCCCGCACCGGGGCCCCGACCAAGGAGACGCAGACCAGATGCCCGAAGCCGTCATCGTCGATGCCATCCGGACCCCGATCGGTCGCGCCGTCAAGGGCTCGCTGAAGGACGTGCGGGCCGACGACCTCGCCGCGATCCCGCTCCGGGCGCTGGTCGAGCGCAATCCCCAGGTCGACCCCGCAACGATCAACGACATCATGATGGGCTGCGGCTTCCAGGAGGGCGAGCAGGGCTACAACGTCGGCCGCCAGGCCGGGCTGCTCGCCGGTATCGACCACCACGTGCCCGCGACGTCGGTCAACCGCTTCTGCGCCTCCTCGCTGCAGACGCTGCGGATGGCCTTCCACGCCATCAAGGTCGGCGAGGGCGACACCTACGTCGCCGCCGGGGTCGAGGCGGTCTCGCGCGCGGGCGGGGGCTCGAACTTCCAGTTCCACCCCCAGCTCGACGGCTCCGAGGGCTCGATCTACAACGTCTACATCCCGATGGGGCTGACCGCGGAGAACGTCGCCGAGCGCTGCAACGTGAGCCGCGAGGCCCAGGACGAGTGGGCGGTCACGTCGCAGACGCGCGCGGTCGCCGCGCAGGAGTCGGGGCATTTCGACAAGGAGATCGTCCCCGTGGTGACCCCGGAGGTCACGGCCGAGGACGGCACGGTCGTGCCGTCGCAGACGGTCACCAAGGACGACGGCCCGCGCGCGGGGACGACGCTCGAGAAGCTCGCCGCGCTGCAGCCGGCGTTCAAGGAGGGCGGCACGGTCACGGCGGGCAACGCCTGCCCGCTCAACGACGGCGCGGCGGCGTGCCTCGTGATGTCGGCCGAGCGCGCCAAGGAGCTCGGGCTGACGCCCCGCGCCAGGATCGTCGCGTCGGCCGTGTCGGCGCTGCGGCCGGAGATCATGGGGCTCGGGCCGATCTCCGCGATCCGCGCGGTGCTCGCGCAGGCCGGCATGACGATGGACGACATCGACATCGTGGAGATCAACGAGGCGTTCGCCGCCCAGGTCGTCCCGTGCATGGACGAGCTCGGCATCGACCCCGAGCAGCTCAACCCGTTCGGTGGGGCGATCGCGCTCGGGCACCCGTTCGGGATGACCGGCGCGCGCATCATGACCACGCTGCTGAACGACCTCGAGACGCTCGACAAGACCTTCGGGATCG
>DAIOGP010000144.1:0-4517 GCA_036745135.1 Solirubrobacteraceae bacterium | reverse complement strand
TGTCGGCCTTGCGCGCGATCTTGTCGACCTCGTCGATGTAGATGATCCCCGTCTCGGCCTTCTTGACGTCGTAGTCGGCGGCCTGGATCAGCTTGAGGAGGATGTTCTCGACGTCCTCGCCGACGTAGCCCGCCTCGGTCAGCGCCGTCGCGTCGGCGATCGCGAACGGGACGTTGAGGATCCGCGCGAGCGTCTGCGCGAGCAGCGTCTTGCCGCAGCCCGTCGGCCCGAGCAGCAGGATGTTGGACTTCTGCAGCTCGATCTCCGCGTCGCCCGAGTGCATCATCTGGACGCGCTTGTAGTGGTTGTAGACGGCGACCGAGAGCGAGCGCTTGGCCTGCTCCTGGCCGACGACGTACTCGTTGAGGACGTCGTAGATCTCGCGCGGCTTGGGCAGGTGCTCGATGTCGAAGCTCGGCGGGGCCGTCAGCTCCTCGTCGATGATCTCGTTGCAGAGATCGATGCACTCGTCGCAGATGTAGACGCCCGGCCCGGCGATCAGCTTCTTGACCTGGCGTTGCGACTTCCCGCAGAAGCTGCAGAGCAGCTGCTCGTTTGAATCCGTCGGCCGTGCCATCTGCGTGGGGGTTCCGGCCGCGCGCGGAGCGCTAGTGCTCCGAGATCACGCGGTCGATGATGCCGTACTCCTTGGCCTCCTCCGAGCTCATGAAGTAGTCGCGCTCGGTGTCGGTCTTGACGCGTTCGATGTCCTTGCCCGTGTGCTTGGCGATGATCTCGTCGAGCTTGTGGCGGATGTCGATGATCTCGCGCGCGTGGATCTCGATGTCGGTGGCCTGGCCCTGGAAGCTCGAGGACACCTGGTGGATGAGGATCTTGGCGTTGGGCAGCGCCATGCGCTTGCCGGCTGCGCCGCCGGCGAGCAGCAGCGCGCCCATCGACATCGCGATGCCGACGCAGATCGTCTGCACGTCGGGCTTGATGAACTGCATCGTGTCGTAGATCGCCAGCCCCGCGTAGACGGAGCCGCCGGGCGAGTTGATGTAGATCGAGATGTCTTTGTCCGGGTCCTCGGACTCGAGGTGCAGCAGCTGAGCCACGACGAGGTTCGCGATCTGGTCGTCGACCGGCGTGCCGAGGAAGACGACGCGGTCGTTGAGCAGGCGGCTGTAGATGTCGAAGGCGCGCTCCCCGCGGGAGGTCTGCTCTACGACCATGGGAACAAGTGGGCTCACAGTGCTCGCTTTGTTTCGCTTCGCCCGCTGGATTCCTTCCAATCCCAACCGAGCCACCGGTCCTCCCCGCCGGTCGAGCGAGTCTAGCAATCGCGATTCGCCGTCCGGGCGCGTCCAGCGGCGCTGCGCGGGCTCGTTCGGACCTCGGTCAGCCCCCCGGCGTCCAGAGCTTGCCGGGCGCCTCCGCGGCTTCCTTCTCCGGCGTCCACAGCTGCTCGCGCGCCTTCGCCTGCTCGGCCGGGATCGGCTTCGCGGCGGCGGCCACGAGGTCGACGGCCTGGCGCGCGGCGAGCTCGGTGCGCAGCTGCTCGAGCCGACCGGCCTGGGCGAGGCGGTCGCGCAGCTTCTTCGGCGTGGTGCGCTCGCGCTCGGCGCTGCTTGCGAGCGCGGCGAGCAGCTCGTCCTCGCTCGGCTCGACGCCCTCCGCCTCGACCAGCGCGGCGAGCACCGCCTCGCGCTTGAGCGACTGCTCGGCGTCGGGCAGCGCCTGCTCGAGGAGCTGCTCCTCCGTCTGCCCGGAGATGCGCAGGTAGGCGTCCTTCGAGATGCCCTGGTGGGCGAGCGAGTGCAGCAGCTGCTCCACGAGCTCGGCCGCGCGAGCGCGCACGAGGTCCTCCGGGACGTCCACCGTGGCGCGCTCGACGACCGCGTCGACCGCCGCCTGGCGGAACTCCGCGTCGATCTGGTCCTCGTGCGCCTGGCGGAGGCGCCGCTCGACGTCCTCGCGCAACTCGGCGAGCGTGTCGTAGCCGGCCTCGACCGCGAAGTCGTCGTCGAGCGCGGACAGCTGCTTGCGCTTGACCTCCTTGACGGTGACCGCGAACGCGGCGGGCTTGCCCGCCAGGTGCTCGGCGCCGTAGTCGTCCGGGAAGGTCACCTCGATCGCGCGCTCCTCCCCCGCGCTCGCGCCGACGAGCTGCTCCTCGAAGCCCGGGATCAGCCGCTCCCCGCCGAGCTCGACGAGCTGGTCGCGGCCCTCGCCGCCCTCGAACGGCTCGCCGTCGAGCGTGCCGAGGTAGTCGATGACGAGGAAGTCGCTGCGCTCGGCGACGACCTCGACGGTCGCGAGCGTCGCGAGCCGCTCGCGCAGCCCCTCGAGCTCGGCGTCGACGGCGTCGGCGCCGACCTCGGGCTCGCGCCGGCCGACCTCGAGCCCGCGGTACTCGCCCAGCGACGCCGTCGGCCTGACGCCGATCTCGATCGAGAACGTGAGCGGCTCGCCCGCCGGCGGCAACGCCCCGAGGTCGAGCTGCGGGTCGCCGACCGGGACGATGCCGGCGGCGTCGATCGCGTCCGCGTACCAGCCGCCGATCGAGCCGCGGACCGCCTGGTCGAGGACCGCGTCGCGCCCGACGCGCTGCAGCACGACCGGCGTCGGCACCTTGCCGCGGCGGAAGCCGGGGATCTTCATCTCGCGCGCCAGCGAGCGCGCGGCGCGCTCGATCTCGCGCTCGATCTCCTCGGGCGGGACCTCGGCGTCGACGCGCACGCGCGACTCGGGCAGCTCGGTGACGGTGGTCTTCACGGCGGTGGCCATCGGGCCGCCAACGATACCGTCCGCACGGTGCTCGACCGCCTCGCAGCGTGGCTCGTCACCGGCCCGCTCGGCCACCTCGTCGCCGGCGTGCTCGACTGGCTCGCGCTGATCGGCCGGCTCGGCGTGGACCGCGCGCGCCGGTGGCGCTCCGCACGGCGCGGCTGAGCGAGCGGCTCGCAGCCCCGCTCCGCGCGCCCAGCCCGCGCGCGCCCCGGGCGCGCGGCCAAGGGCGCCCGCGGCGTCGCGTGGCGCGTAGGGTCTTGGGGCCGCAGCGACACGGCGAGCCGCCACCGGGAGGAGCCAGATCGAGATGCAGGGCCTGATGATGGACGTGCCGCTCACGATCGACGCGATCCTCGATCGCGCCGAGCAGATCCACGGCCGCGCGGAGATCGTCAGCCGCCGTGGCGACCGCAGCCTGCACCGCACGACCTACGGCGAGGTGGCCGACCGCGCCCGCCGGCTCGCCGTCGCGCTCGCCGCGCTCGGCGTCGGCGCGGGCGACCGCGTCGCCACGCTCTGCTGGAACCAGCACGAGCACCTCGAGGCGTACTTCGCGATCCCCGCGCTCGGCGCGATCATCCACACGCTCAACCCGCGGCTGCACGACGACGAGCTCGCCTACATCGCCGGCCACGCGGGCGATCGCGTGATCCTCGTCGACGAGTCGCTGCTGCCGGTGCTGACGTCCTTCGGCGACCGCCACGCGTTCGAGCACGCGATCGTGATCGGCCAGGGCGGGGCGACCCCCGCGGGGATGCTCGACTATGAGACGCTCCTGGCGGGCGCCGATCCGGCGGCCCATCGCCGGCGCGACGGCGCCGAGGACGACGCCGCGGCCATGTGTTACACGTCGGGCACGACCGGGCGGCCGAAGGGCGTGCTCTACTCGCACCGCTCGCTCGTCCTGCACTCGCTCGTCGCGGCGCTGCCCGATGCGTTCGCGATCGGCGGGCGCGACGTGCTGCTCCCCGTCGTGCCGATGTTCCATGCGAACGCGTGGGGCGTGCCCTACGCCGCCGCGATCGTTGGCGCGAAGCTCGTCCTCCCCGGCCAGCACCTCGACGGCGCGAGCCTGCTCGAGCTGCTCGCGGGCGAGCGCGTCACCTGCACGGCGGGCGTGCCGACGATCTGGATGGGCCTGCTCGAGGAGATCGAGCGCGACGCGGGCGCCCACGACCTGTCGGCGCTCGCGACGCTGATCGTCGGCGGCTCGGCGGTGCCGCGCGCGATGCTCGAGGCCTACGACCGCCACGGCCTGCGGATCGTGCAGGCCTGGGGCATGACCGAGATGAGCCCGCTCGGCACGGTCGCGCGCCTGCCGGCGGCGCTCGACGAGGCGCCGCGCGCGGAGCAGCTGGACTTCCGCGCGAAGCAGGGCATCCCCTCGCCGCTCGTCGAGATCCGCGCGCAGGGCGAGGACGGGCCCGTGCCGTGGGACGGCGAGACGATGGGCGAGCTCGAGGTCCGCGGCCCGTTCGTCGCGGCGAGCTACTACGAGAGCCCGGAGGGCGCCGAGCGCTTCACCGAGGACGGCTGGTTCAAGACCGGCGACGTCGTTTCGATCGACGCGCGCGCGTGCGTCGAGATCCGTGACCGCGCCAAGGACCTGATCAAGTCGGGCGGCGAGTGGATCAGCTCGGTCGCGCTCGAGAACGCGCTGATGGCCCATCCCGCCGTCGCCGAGGCGGCCGTGATCGCGGTGCCGGACGAGCGCTGGCAGGAGCGTCCGCTCGCGGTCGTCGTGCTGCGCGACGGGCGGGCCGCGACGCCCGAGGAGCTGCGCG
>DAIOGP010000143.1:0-4574 GCA_036745135.1 Solirubrobacteraceae bacterium | reverse complement strand
TCGAACCGCCGCTTCAGCGCGCGCATCAGCTCGAGCTCGGGGCCCGGCGCGAGCCACCAGGGGTCGAGCGCCGCACGCACGCGGGCTGGCGCGTCGAGCAGCACGCACGGAAACGGGGCCAGGTCACGGCGCAGCGCGTCGATCGCCGCGGCCAGCGCGGCGTCGGACGCGGGTGCCAGCGTGAGCCAGGAGAGGCCCGCACCGGCGCGCCCGACGACGCTCGCCCCGGCCGCCGCGGCGACGCGCAGCACGCGCGGCAGCTCGCCCGGCAGGCCGGAGACGCGCAGGGCGGCGCCGCCCACGCCCGCCCGCTGCCCGGCGCGCTGGCGCTCCCAGACCTCGAGCTGCTCGGCGGGCATCGACGTCGCGAGGCCCTCGCGCTCGAGCAGCGGTCGCGCGGCCCGTGCCCGCGCCTCGACCGCGCCCGGCGAGCCGGCCACGCGCGCGAGCACGGCGCCGCGCCCGGCGTCCCAGCGGACGTCGAGGCACGCGAGCTCGAGCGGTGCCTGGGCGAGCGCGAGCGCGGCCCGGCCGAGCGCGGCGGCATCGTCGCCCTCGCCGACGAGCGTGACCGCCTCGGGCCGCGGGTGCAGGCGCACCGTCACCTCGACGATCGCGCCGAGGCTCCCGAACGAGCCGGCGAACAGCTTGGCCAGGTCGTAGCCGGCGACGTTCTTGATCACGCGCCCACCGGCCCGCGCGATCGTGCCGTCCGCGAGCGCGACGGCGATGCCGATCACGAGGTCGCGTGGCCCGCCGGAGCCGTGGCGCAGCGGGCCGGAGTCCGCCGTCGAGACGACGCCGCCGATCGTCGCCCGCTCGTCCGGGCCCAGCGGCGGGTCGAGCGCGAGCATCTGGTTCGCCGCCGCGAAGGCGCGCTGGGCCTGGGCGAGCGGCACGCCGGCCTCGAGCACCGCCGTGAGGTCGCCCGCGTTGTGCTCGAGCAGGCGATCGAGCCGCGCGGTCGAGAGCTCCACGGCGCCGGCCGACGCGGGGGCGCCCCAGCCGAGCTTCGTGCCGCCGCCGACGAGGCGCGCGCCGGCGCCGCCCGCCGCCGCGTCCCGCAGCGCCTGCGCGAGCTCCGCTGCCGTCCCGGGGGAGAGCCGATGCGATGCCGCCGTCACGGTCGCCGGTCCCCACCGAGCCTTGCGCGACCGGTCACTAGAAGCGCTCCGCGACGCCCGCGCGCTCCAGCGGGTGCTCGCGGTAGGGGCCCGGCACCTCGCCGCAGAGACGCGGCGTGGGCATCAGCTTGCCGGGGTTCGCGAGGCCGCGCGGGTCGAATGCGCAGCGCAGGCGCTGGAACGCGTCGAGGTCCGGCTCGGAGAACAGTCGCGGCATGTAGCGCCGCTTGTCGACGCCGACGCCGTGCTCGCCGGTGATCGAACCGCCGGCATCGATGCACGCGAGCAGGATCAGCCCGGCCAGCTCCTCGGCGCGCTCCGCCTCTCCGGGCTGCGCGCCGTCGTAGCAGACGAGCGGATGCAGGTTGCCGTCGCCGGCGTGGAAGACGTTGGCCACCGGCAGCGCGTACTCCGCGGACAGCGCCTCGATGCGGCGCAGCACCTGCGGCAGGCGCGTGCGCGGGACGACGCCGTCCTGCACGTAGTAGTTCCGCGCCACGCGACCCATCGCCGCGAACGCCGCGCGCCGCCCGCGCCAGATCAGCTCGCGCTCTGCCCCGTCGCCCGCGATGCGGACCGCGGTGGCGCCGCCGCCACGGCAGTGCGCGACGACCTCGTCCAGGCGGGCGGCGCACTCGGCCTCGGGCCCGTCGAGCTCGACGATCAACGCGGCCCCGGCAGCGCGCGGCCAGCCGGCATGCGTGACCGTCTCGGTGGCCTCGAGCGCGAGCCGATCCATCAGCTCGAGCGCCGCCGGCACGATCCCGGCCGCCACGACGTCGGAGACGACCTGGCCCGCCGCGTCGATCGCGTCGAAGAACGCGACCAGCGTGCGCACGCACTCGGGTGCCGGGATCACGCGCAGGGTGATCCGCGTCGCCACGCCGAGCGTCCCCTCGGAGCCGACGAACGCGCCGAGCAGGTCGTAGCCCGGCCGCTCGAGCTCCTTGCCGCCGAGCTGCACGAGCGCGCCGTCGGCGAGCACGACGTCGAGGCCGGTCACGTAGTTGGTCGTGAACCCGTACTTGAAGCAGTGCGCGCCGCCGGCGTTCTCGGCCACGTTGCCGCCGATCGAGCACACGACCTGGCTCGAGGGGTCGGGCGGGTAGAAGAAGCGCGGCGCGACGGCGTGCGAGACGGCCAGGTTCGTGACCCCGGGCTCGGCGATCACGCGCTGGTTGACCATGTCGACCTCGAGGATCCGCCGCAGCCGCGAGAGCACGATCAGCACGCCTTCGGCGACCGGCAGGGCGCCGCCGGAGAGCCCGGTGCCCGAGCCGCGCGCGACCCACGGCACTCCGGCCTCGAAGCAGGCTCGCACGACTGCTTGGACCTCCTCGGCGGTGCCGGGCAGGGCGGCGGCCAGCGGGCGCTGGCGGTAGCGGGTGAGGCCGTCGGACTCGTAGGTCGCCAGCGCGTGCGGATGGGTGAGGACGTGCGCCGGGCCGCAGATGCGGGCGAGTCGGGCGCTCAGGCCCGCGGGCGTCGTCATGGGACCTAGTCTGCCCGACGACGCCTGCCCCGTCGAGCGTCGGCCGGCGGCGGACCCCGCCGGCTACCAGACGAATTCGCTGAGCACCGCGAGCATCTCGCCGCGGCCCACCGGCCCCAGCCGCACGCGCCAGGCGCCGTCCAGCTCCTGCTCGAAGCGCGTGGTCACGCCGACCTCTCCGAGCCGGCGCTGCACCTGGATCGCCCGCTGCCGGCCGCGCGCGCCCCGGTAGAGCACGTCGATGCCGAACTCGTCGGCCTCCACGGGCCAGATCGCGATCTTGTCGGGCCGCGTGGGTCCGAGCGTTTGGGCTTCAGCGGCGCGGGAGGCGCTCATGGAGGACGTATCGGTCGGAATCGACTCGCACTCCAGCGGCCATGGGCACCCCGCGCGGGTCCGTGGGGGGCTCGCGTACACTGGGTTCGTGGCCTCCAAGCGCCAGATCACGGTCGGCGGCGTCCCGATCGGGGGCGGCGCGCCGGTCGTCGTGCAGACGATGACCAAGACCGAGACGGCGAACCTGCAGGCGACGATGGACCAGATCCACCGCGTCGCCGAGGCGGGGGCCGACCTCGTGCGCGTCGCGGTCCCCCGTGACGAGGACGTCGAGGCGCTGCGGACGATCGTGCGCTCCTCGCCGATCCCGGTGATCGCCGACATCCACTTCAACCACACGCTCGCGCTCAAGGCGATCGACGCCGGCGCCCACTGCATCCGCCTCAACCCGGGCAACATCGGCGGTCCCGACAAGGTCGCGGAGGTTGCGGCGCGCGCGGCCGCGGCCGGCGTGCCGATGCGCATCGGCGTCAACTCCGGCTCGCTGCCCAAGCACCTGCACGAGCTCGAGCGCGACCAGCCGGTCGAGGCGCTCGTCACGGCCGCGGGGGAGTTCGTCGAGCTGATGGAGCGTCTCGACTTCCACGACTTCAAGGTCTCGATCAAGTCGACGAACGTCCCCAACACGATCGCCGCCAATCGCCTGCTCGCGCAGCGGATCGACTATCCGCTGCACCTCGGGATCACGGAGGCCGGCACGCGGTGGTCGGGCTCGTTGAAGTCGGCCGTCGGCCTCGGCACGCTGCTCGCGGACGGCATCGGCGACACGATCCGGATCTCGCTGTCGACCTTCCACGCGGAGGAGGAGGTCAAGGTCGCCTGGGAGATCCTGAAGGCCCTCAAGCTGCGCGAGCGCGGTCCGGTGCTGATCGCCTGCCCGACCTGCGGGCGCCTGCAGTTCGACATGGACACGGTCGTCGCCGACATCGAGCGCCGACTCGAGGCGTACGCGGACCCGATCGAGGTCGCGGTGCTGGGCTGCGCCGTCAACGGGATCGGCGAGGCCTCGCACGCCGACTTCGGCATCACCGGGGCCAAGAACGAGGGCCTGATCTTCAGCCGCGGCAAGCCGCTGCGCAAGGTGCCCCAGGACGAGCTCGTCGACGCGCTGTTCGCGGAGATCGACAAGTACGCGACCCACAAGCGCATCGACGTCGACGTCGGCGAGGCCGCCGCCGGGGCCGAGTGGCTCAAGCGCATCGAGGACGAGAACGCCGGCGAGCTGACGCCGGAGCGCCTCGCCGCGATGGAGGCCGCCGCGCAGGACGACGCCGCCGCCGACGCGCAACTGCTGTCGGTGATCAGGCCGCAGCCGCCGAAGCTCGACGAGGACGCCTCGCCGACGGCGGGGCGCCGCTTCAGCCGCGCATGACGACCCGAAAGGACGACCCCCACGTGCAGCTTCGACTCCGATTCTCGGTTCGCCACGGCCTCGCGCTCCTCGCGTTGACCGGGGCAGCCATGATCGCCGCCGCGAGCCTCGCGCCGGCGCGCAGCGACGCGCTGCTCCTCGGCATCACCGCTCAGAGCCCGACGTCGTTCTCGTCGACCGCGTTCTCGGCGCTCGGCATCCGCCGCACGCGGCTCGTCACGCCGTGGAACGCGATCTTCACCCAGCCCGC
>DAIOGP010000142.1:0-4617 GCA_036745135.1 Solirubrobacteraceae bacterium | reverse complement strand
GGGCGGGCTCGTCGGCGCGGTCGCGGTCGACGACGTGCTCGAGGAGCTGCTCGCCGAGCGCCTGCCCGGCCGGCGCCGGCGCTGGGCGCTGTTCGACCCGACGCGGCGGCGGCGTGCGTCGCCGTAGCGGCCTCGTCGCGCTGCTCGCCGTCGTCGGGCCCGGCCTGCTCGCCGGGCTCTCCGACGACGACCCGGCCGGGATCACGACGTACTCGATCCTCGGGGCCGACTACGGCTACCGGCTGCTGTGGGTGCTCGCGCTCTCGACCGCCGCGCTGATCCTGTTCCACGAGCTCGGCATGCGCATGGGCGTCGTCACGGGCCAGGGGCTCGCGGGGCTCGTGCGCGAGCGCTACGGCATCCGGCTGGCGGCGGGCGGGCTCACCGCCCTGATCGTCGCGAACGTCGGCACCACGTGCGCGGAGTTCGCCGGGGTCGCGGCCGCGCTCGAGCTCGCCGGCGTGAGCCGCTACGTCAGCGTGCCCGTGGCGGCCGTCGGCGTCTCGCTGCTCGTGCTGCGCGGCAGCTTCCGCCGGATCGAGCACGTGCTGCTCGCGCTCAGCGCGGTGTTTGCCGCCTACGTCCTGTCCGGGCTCCTCGCCGGACCCGACTGGGGCGCCGTCGCGACGGGGCTCGTCGTGCCGCGCCTGCCCGGCACGCGCGACGCGGTGCTCGCCGCCGTCGCGACGGTCGGGACGACGCTGGCGCCGTGGGGGCTCGCGTTCATCCAGTCCTACGCCGTCGACAAGCGGCTCACGCCGCGCGACCTGCGCTACGCGCGCGTCGACGTCGCCACCGGCGCGCTGCTGACCGGCGTGATCGGCGTGTTCGTCGTGATCGCGTGCGCCGAGACGCTGCATCGAAGCGGGCAGGCGATCGACGGCGCGAAGGACGCGGCCGTGGCGCTACGGCCACTCGCCGGCGGGCTCGCGGCGACGCTGTTCGGCGGCGGGCTGCTCGGGGCCGCGCTGCTCGCCGCGTCGATCCTGCCGCTCTCGACCGCGTACTCCGTCAGCGAGGTGCTGGGAGTCGAGGCGGCGCTCGACGACCGCCCGCGCGAGGCGCCGGTCTTCTACGCCACCTACGCGCTCGTCGTGCTGCTGAGCGTCACGATCATCCTGATCCCGGGCGCGCCGCTCGTGCCGATCCTCTTCCTGAGCCAGGCGCTCAACGCCGTCCTGCTGCTGCCGATCCTCGGCTTCGTCTACGGGATCGTCCGCGACCGTGACCTGATGGGCGAGCACGCGCTCGGGCGCGGCGGCGCGCTCGCCGCGCTCGCGACGATCGCGCTGCTCGCGGTGTGCGTCGTCGCGCTCGGCGTCCTGTCCGTCGTCTGAGCCCGCCGCGGGCCCTCGACGCGCACGGCGCCCGCGGATAGCGTGGCGCGGTCAAGCGAACAAGGAGGCACCGTGGCGGTCGCAAAGATCATCGAGCTGGTCGGCTCGGGTACGAGCTCCGACGACGCAGTCCAGCAGGCGCTGGCCCAGGCGCAGCAGTCGCTGCGCAACATCAAGGGCGTGGACGTCGTCTCGACCGGCCTGCGCGGTCCCGATCTCAGCGAGTGGCGGGCGCACGTACGCGTCTCGTTCGTGATCGAGGGCGACGTCGACTGACCGTCCCGTCGGCGGCCGGGCGGCGCCGCCGCCCGGCGCGCCGACGGGCGAGACGGCCGGCAGCGCTCGACGCCCGGCTCAGTGCCGGAAGTGGCGCCGGCTCGTGAAGACCATCGAGATGCCGGCCTCGTCGGCCGCGGTGACGACCTCGTCGTCGCGCTTGGAGCCGCCGGGCTGGATGACCGAGGTGACGCCGGCCTCGATCGCGAGCTGCGGCCCGTCGGCGAACGGGAAGAACGCGTCCGACGCGAGCGCGGCGCCCGCCAGCGAGTCGGCCGTCGACTTCTCGATCGCGAGCCGGACCGAGTCGACGCGGCTCATCTGGCCGGCCCCGATGCCCGCCGTGGCGAGCCCCTTGCTGAGGACGATCGCGTTCGAGCGCACGTGCTTGCAGACCTTCCACGCGAACAGCAGCTCGCCCCACTCCGCCTCGGTCGGCTTGCGCTCGGTGACGACCTGCATCTCGGTCCGGGCCTCGAGGTCGACGTCGCGGTCCTGCACGAGCAGGCCGCCGATCACGTGTTTGATGTCCTGCTCGCCGATGTTGGGCAGGCGGCGCTCCTGGTCCTCGAGGATCCGCAGCGCCTCCTTGCGGCCGAGCACCTCGAGCGCCGCCTCGCTGTAGCCGGGCGCGAAGAGCACCTCGATGAACTGCTTCGAGAGCTCCTCGGCGAGCGCCTCGTCGACGGCGCGGTTGAAGACGACCACGCCCCCGAAGGCGCTGACCGGATCGGCGGCGAAGGCGCTGCGGTAGGCGTCGTTCACGGAGCCGCCGACCGCCGCGCCGCAGGGGTTGTTGTGCTTGACGATCGCGCACGCCGGCACCTCGAACTCGCGCACGAGCGCGCGCGCCGCGTTGAGGTCGAGCAGGTTGTTGAACGAGAGCTGGCGCCCGCCGTACTGCTTGACCATCGAGAGCAGGTGCATCCGCTCGCCGACCTGGCTGTAGTAGGCGGCCCGCTGGTGCGGGTTCTCGCCGTAGGGCAGGTCGACGACCTTCTCGTACGCGCGCACCCAGAGGTCGGGGAACGTCTGCTCGCGCTCGCCGAACCAGCGCGAGATCGCGATGTCGTAGCGCGCGGTGTAGGAGAACGCGTCGCCGGCGAGGTTCTCGCGCGTCTGGAGCGAGAGCCGCGCGTCGTTCGCGCGCAGCTCCTCGAGCACGGCGTCATAGCTCTCGGGCAGGACGACCGGGGCGGCGAACGGGAAGTTCTTGGCCGCCGCGCGGATCATCGTCGGCCCGCCGATGTCGATGTTCTCGATCACCTCCTCGTCGGAGACGCCGCGCCGCGCCGCGGTCCGCTCGAACGGGTAGAGGTTCACGCAGACGAGGTCGACGAACTCGATCCCCTGCTCCTCCGCCGCGACCATGTGCGACGGGTCGTCGCGGCGCGCGAGCAGACCGGCGTAGAGCTTCGGGTGCAGCGTCTTGACGCGCCCGTCCATGATCTCGGGGAAGCCCGTGAAGTCCTCGATCGAGCGCACCGGGAGCCCCGCGTCGGCGAGCTCACGCGCGGTGCCGCCGGTCGAGACGAGCTCGACGCCGAGCTCGACGAGCCCGCGTGCGAAGTCGACGACGCCGCGCTTGTCGGAGACCGACAGCAGCGCGCGCGCGACGCGCACCTCGCCGGGCTGCGTCATCGCCGGCCGCGCAGCCGGGCGTCCTCGCTGCGGATCTCGATGTCCAGGGGCATTCGGTCGGCGAGCATAGGCGATGGCCCGGATCGCCCTTCGCCGCCGGCGCGCGGGTCGGGAGCTGCGCTACGAGGCGACGAGCACCCGGCGCGGGTTGTGCGGGTCGAACGACAGCGCGCCTCGTGCCGCGAGGCGCACCGCCTCGGGCAGCAGGGCGTGCTCGAGCTCGCGCAGATGCGCCGCGACCTCGTCGGGCGCGCGGGCGTGCGGCAGCTCGACGGCGCGCTGCAGGATCACGGGTCCGCTGTCGACGCCCTCGTCGACGTAATGGACGGTCACGCCGTAGACCTTGACCCCGTAGTCAAGCGCCTGCTCGATCGCGCGGATCCCCGGGAAGGCCGGCAGCAGCGCCGGGTGCACGTTGATGACGGCGTCGGGGAAGCGAGCCAGGAACGGGGGCGTGAGCAGCTGCATGTAGCCGGCGAGCACGACGAGCTCGACGCCGCGCTCCCCCAGCCAGTCTGCCATCGCCACGTCGCGCGCGGCGCGGTCGGGGTGGTCGGCGACGGCGAAGGCGCGCGTCTGCACGCCGGCCGCGGCGGCGCGCGCGAGCGCCGGCGCGGCCGCGTCGTTCGAGGCCACGGCCACGATCTCGATCCCGTCGCGGCCGTGGACCGTGTCGAGCAGGGCCTGCAGGTTCGTCCCCTCGCCGGAGACGAGCACCGCGATCGCGAAGCGCCCGCCGGCGGCGCTCACGCCGCCTCGAGCTTCGGGAAGCGCCCACCGGTCGAGCGCAGCCGGCCGGCTCCGATCAACGCGTCGACGCGCTCCAGCACCTCCCCCGCTGGCAGGTGCGCGAACGCCCCGTAGCGCGGCAGGCCGTCGTAGGAGTTCTGCTGGACGACCTTCGAGCGCCCGCCGCGCAGGATCTCGACGGCGCGCGTGCGCCCGACGAGCGGGCGCGCGGTCGTGACGACGTCGAGGATCGCGTCGTCGAGCTCCTCGGGCGCCGCGGACGGCGTCAGCCCGCGCGCCACGGCGCGGGCGCGGGCGACGGCCGGCGCGGCGGGCACGAGCGTCGGGTCGCAGACGTCGCAGCACGGGACGGTCGGCGCCGGCGTCGCGCGGTCGCCGAAATGGCGCAGGATCGCCACGCGCCGGCAGCTCGAGCCCTCGACGAACGCCCACACGGCGCGGTACTGCGCCCAGCGCGCGCGCTGGCCCTCGCCCGCCGCCGCGCCGCACGCGACGAGCGCGCGGCGGTCGCACGGACCGAGCAGCCGCCCGACGACGCGGTCGGGCGCGGAGGGCGCGGGCTGCACGACGCCGGCGCGGGCGAGGTGGCCCACGATCGCGCGCACCTGCTCCT
>DAIOGP010000141.1:0-4656 GCA_036745135.1 Solirubrobacteraceae bacterium | reverse complement strand
GCCTGGATGACCGCGGTGCAGAAGAACAGGAACACGAGGTTCTCGTGCGGCGTGGCGCCCGGCTCGAGCAGGTTGGCGCCCGAGTCGGTGCCCATCGACCAGTTGTTGTGCTTGCCCGAGCCGTTCACGCCCGCGAACGGCTTCTCGTGCATCAGGCAGACGAGCCCGTAGCGCCGCGCCGTGTTGCGCAGCAGCTGCATCACCAGGTGCTGGTGGTCGGAGCCGACGTTCGAGTTCTCGAAGATCGGCGCGATCTCGTACTGGGCCGGCGCGACCTCGTTGTGCCGCGTCTTGATCGGCACGCCGAGCTTGGCCAGCTCGGTCTCGGTCTCGAGCATGCACGCGAGCACGCGCTCGGGGATCGAGCCGAAGTAGTGGTCGTCGAGCTCGTGGCCCTTGGCCGGCTTGGCGCCGAACAGCGTGCGCCCGGTGGTCATCAGGTCGGGCCGCTCGTAGTAGTACTGCTCGTCGATCAGGAAGTACTCCTGCTCGGGGCCGACGGTCGTGAAGACCCGCGTCGCCTCGTCGTCGCCGAGCAGCCGCAGCGCCTTGATCGCGACCTTCGACAGCGCGTCCATGGAGCGCAGCAGCGGGATCTTGTGATCGAGCGCCTCGCCGGTCCACGACGCGAACGCGGTCGGGATGCACAGCAGCGCGCCGTTGGGGTTCTCGAGGATGAACGCCGGGCTCGTCGGGTCCCACGCCGTGTAGCCGCGCGCCTCGAACGTCGCCCGGATGCCGCCCGTCGGGAAGCTCGACGCGTCCGGCTCGCCCTGGATCAGCTCCTTGCCCGAGAACTCCGCCATCGCCGTGCCGTCCCCGAGCGGCGCGAAGAACGAGTCGTGCTTCTCCGCGGTCGAGCCCGTCAGCGGCTGGAACCAGTGGGTGAAGTGGGTCGCGCCGTTCTCGAGCGCCCAGTCCTTCATCGCGAGGGCGACGGCGTCGGCCAGCGTCGGATCGAGCGCCTCGCCGCGGTCGAGCGTCGACTGCAGCTGCTTGTAGACGTGCTTGGGCAGGCGCTGGCGCTGCACCGCGGGGCTGAAGACGTTGGCGCCGAAGATCTGGTTGGCGGCGATCGTCAGGTCGGGTGCGCCGAGGCCGTGGCCGTTCGGCGTCCACTGCGCGGCGGTGACGTTCTGCGGGCGGGTTCTCATCGGCGGGGTGTTCCTCCTGGAGGTGGCGATCCGCCCGCGGGAACTGGCCCCGGCGGGCATCGGACACGGGCGGCCGGCGGCCCGGCCCCCCGCGCGAAGGAAGCGTACGCCGTTGGCGCGCGCGGTGGTTGTCCAGATGTCCAAATCGACGGCGGGCCGCCTGCTCCCACCGGAGGAGTCCTGCGGCCCCGCGGGCAACCTCCGGCGCCTCGCGGGCGCCGAGCCGCCCACTGCGCCTGGCCCTGAGCCCCGAGGGCGAACCCAGGCGCCCGATCTTTCGACGGATGGCCAAAGACCCGGGCTCGCGGGATGTCGACACTGCCGACCTGACCCCGACTCAGGAGGATGCATGACACGTTCGTTCGGGCGCCGCCTCGCTGCGGCCCGCCGCCATCTGCCGTTCGCCATACCGCTGGCCGTGCTCGTCGCGCTGCTGGTGCCGGCCGCGGCGTTCGCCGACACGATCCGCAAGGACGGGACGCTCGGCCCGTTCAGCTCGGCTGCGGCGCTGGACACGATGTGGGTGATCCTCGCCGCCGTCCTCGTGATGTTCATGCAGGCGGGCTTCGCGTTCCTCGAGATCGGCTTCTCGCGCGGCAAGAACGTCGGCACGATCATCGCGAAGATCCTCACGAACTTCTCGATCGCCGGGCTGTGTTACTGGGCGGTGGGCTTCGCGTTCGCGTTCGGCGGCCCGCTGGGCAGCTTCATCGGCCACGACGGCGGGTTCTTCCTGCAGTCCTTCGGCTCGGGCGGCGATCCGCTCAAGGCGTTCCCCGTCATGGGCCTCTCGAGCGCCACGATCGAGTCGAAGTGGTTCTTCCAGTTCGTCTTCTGCGCGGTGTCGCTGGCCATCGTGTGGGGCACGACGCTCGAGCGGATCAAGTTCGGCGTCTACATCATCTACGCCGTCATCTTCTCGTCGCTGATCTATCCGATCGCGTCGCACTGGGTCTTCGGCGGCGGCTTCCTGCAGAACGGCGACTGGCTCGGAACGGGGATCGCCGGCATGCAGGACTTCGCCGGCTCGACCGCGGTCCACCTGATCGGCGCGACGGGCGCGCTCGCGGCCCTCCTGCTGCTCGGCCCCCGCAGGGGCAAGTACGGTGCCGACGGCAAGCCGCGCGCCATCCCGGGCCACAACATGCCCCTGTTCGGCCTCGGCGTGCTGATCCTGTGGCTCGGCTGGTTCGGCTTCAACCCGGGGTCGACGCTCAACGCGCGTGACGGCCGCTTCCCGGAGATCATCCTCGTGACCCAGCTGGCGGCGTGCGCGGGCGTGCTCGCGGCGATCGCCACCGCGAAGTGGAGGACGAAGTCGATCGACATCGGCATGGCCGGCAACGGCGCGATCGCGGCGCTCGTCGCGATTACGGCGCCGTCGGGCTACGTGGAGCTGTGGGCGGCGCCGATCATCGGCGGGGTCGCCGGCGTGATCGTCGTGCTCGGCGTCTACGCGATCGACAAGCACCTGGACGACCCGGTGGGCGCGCTCTCCGCCCACGGCCTCGCCGGCATCTGGGGCACCATCTCGTGCGGGTTCTTCACCTCGCCGCGGCTCGCGAAGTACAACGCCTTCGGCGATCCGAACGGCGGGTTGTTCTACTCAGGCTCGCTCAAGCAGCTGCTCGCGCAGGTGGTCGGGTTCAGCGTCGCGTTCACGTTCGTGTTCGCCATGAGCTACGGCACGTTCTGGACGATCAAGAAGCTCTACGGCCTCCGCGTGACCGATGAGGAAGAGGACGCCGGGCTCGACATCTCCGAGCACGGCATGTACGGGTACCCGGAGCAGTTCATCCCGCAGCCGGAGCTCGTGGGCTACGCTGCAAGGCGACCGTCCGCAGCGATGTCCGCACTGCCCACGGCGGCGACCACGGAGGTGCCGGCAGCATGAAGATGGTGACCGCATACATCAGGCACGAGGCGTTCGAGCCGATTCGAACGGACCTGCTCGAGCTGGGCTTCCCCTCGCTGACGATCAGCGAGGTGAAGGGTTCGGGACGCCAGAAGGGCATCACCGAGCGCTACCGCGGCGCCGAGGTGACGAACTACCTGCGCCCCAAGATCAAGATCGAGTGCGTGGTCGCCACGGGCGACGTGCAGACGATCGTCGACACGATCCTCAAGCACGCGCGCACCGGCTCGATCGGCGACGGCAAGGTGTTCGTGATGCCCGTCGAGGAGGCCTACCGCATCCGCACCGGCGAGTCCGGCGAGGAGACGCTCCAGGCCCACCCCGACGCGGCGGCGGCGGCGGCGGGCTGAGAAGCGGGGACGGCAGAGGGCAGGGGCTGCCCTCTGCCGTCGGTTCCTACGGCGACCGCACGACCTTGCCGTCCTCGCCGACCGTCGCCTGTGACGGTCGGGGCGTGATCCGCACGGTGAAGCTCCCCTCGGGCGCGTCGCCGCCGGCGAGCTGCGCCTGGGCCTTGCCGTTGAGCGCCGCGGCGACCCGGTACTTGACGACGTAGGTCCCCGGCTGCACGGGCGTGAGACCCCAGCGGAACAGGCGTGTCTTCCCCGGCGCGAGCGAGCCGAGCGACCAGGTGTTGGTGTAGGCCGACTGCGAGTTGCGCGGCGGCGCGTCGACGAGCCAGACGGCGCGGGCGGGATCGGCGAGGCCGACCTGCGTCGAGGCCTTGTCGAACGAGTCGACCGTCACCGCGACGTTGGGCAGCGCGCGCGTGTCCGCGTTGCGCACCTCGATCGTCAGGTCGACGCGCTCGGCGAGCCGCTGTTTGGCGGGGAAGCGGTGCGTCGGCACCTCGACCGTGAAACGGCCGCTCGGCTCCTTCGCGTCCTGGCGCGTGCCCCCACCGCAGCCACCGACGGCGAGCGTGGTCGCTGCCACGATCGCGAGCGCTGCCAACCCGATGGCGCGGTCCCCCCTCACC
The DNA here is from genome assembly GCA_036745135.1 of Solirubrobacteraceae bacterium. Classification (GTDB taxonomy): domain Bacteria; phylum Actinomycetota; class Thermoleophilia; order Solirubrobacterales; family Solirubrobacteraceae; genus DAIOGP01. The sequence goes on along the minus strand of DAIOGP010000141.1, from coordinate 608 downwards.
AGCGGGCGAACATACCACGCGCTCGGCCGGCTCAGGCCCGCACCGACGCGGCTGCACGACCGGGTGGGACGGGCGCTTCGCGCCGCGGTTGCGGTTTGGCATCGCGATGCCCGTTTGCATACGCTTACCCGCTGGGGGCGGCTCGGCTTCGGGCCGTTCGGAGGGCTATGGAGGGTGTCTGATGGTTCGCAGCGTCGCGGATCGCGCGTTTCTGCCGGCGAAGAACGTGCTCGAAGAGGTCGGGGACATGATGATCCTGACCGGCAAGACGCTGATGTCGGCACTGCGCCCGCCCTATCCGTACGGCGGCGAGTTCGTCTCGCAGTTCCTCTTCGCGCTGAAGCTGTGCTGGTTCCCGCTGCTCGTCTCGACGATCGCGTTCGGCTACGGCGCGCCCGGTCTGCAGGCCGCGAACTTCCTCGTCATCTTCGGCGCGATCGACCGCCTCGGCGGCTTCTTCGTGCTCGCCTCGATCCGCGAGTTCGCGCCGTTCGTCACGGCGATCATCATGGCCGGCGTCGCCGGCACGGCGATCACGGCGGACCTCGGCGCGCGCAAGATCCGCGAGGAGCTCGACGCGCTGCAGGTGCTCGGCGTGGACCCGGTCA
>DAIOGP010000140.1:0-4671 GCA_036745135.1 Solirubrobacteraceae bacterium | reverse complement strand
GCGAGCTCGACGACGAGCACGCCGAGGCCCGCTTCGTCGCCGGCGAGGTCGAGCGCCTCGTCGAGGAGGGGGTCGGACGCGCCGAGATCGCGGTCTTCTACCGGACCAACGCGCAGTCCCGCGTCCTCGAGGACACGCTCGTGCGCCACGGCGTGCCCTACCAGGTGATCGGCGGCACCAAGTTCTACGAGCGGGCCGAGATCAAGGACGCGATCGCCTACCTGACCTTCCTCGGGAACCCGCAGGACGTCGTGTCGTTCACGCGCATCGCCAACTCGCCGCGCCGCGGCCTGGGGCAGACCTCGCTGTCGCGGGTCATCGCGTACGCGAACACCACCGGGGAGAGCGTGTGGGACGTCGTCGCGCGCGCCGCGACGATCCCCGGGCTCGGCGCCGCCGCCGTCAAGGCGTTCGCCCGCTTCAACTCGACGCTCGAGCGCCTGCGCGAGCGCGCCGAGGCCGGCGCCCCGATCGGCGACCTGCTCCAGGAGACGCTCGACGAGACCGGCTACTTCGAGGCGCTCGAGGCCGAGCGGACGATCGAGGCGCAGGGGCGCCACGAGAACCTGCAGGAGCTCGTCGGCGTCGCGCGCGAGTACGACGCGAACGCGCAGGAGCCCTCGCTCGGCGAGTTCCTGCAGCAGATCGCGCTGTTCTCCGACCAGGACGGCCTGCGCGACGACGAAGGCCTCATCACCCTGATGACCTTGCACAACGCCAAGGGGCTCGAATACCCGATCGTGTTCATGATCGGCTGCGAGGACGGCGTCTTCCCGCACGCGCGCGCGCTCGACGAGGGCACGCTCGAGGAGGAGCGGCGGCTGTGCTACGTCGGCATCACGCGCGCCGAGCGCGAGCTGGTGCTGACCTACGCGCGGGCGCGGGCGCTGTTCGGGCAGCGCGCGTACGGCATCCGCAGCCGCTTCATCGACGAGCTCCCGAGCGACCTCACCGATGCCGAGCCCGTCGAGCGCCCGGGGCGCCCCGGGAGCGGGGCGAGCACCTGGGGCGGCGCGGCGAGCCGCACCGATGCAGCCCTGGCGTCGTTCGCGCTGGGCGACGACGTCGTCCACGCCGCGTTCGGGGATGGCGTGATCACGGCCGTCGAGCCGGGCGGCATCGTCGTGGTGCGCTTCGCGGGCGACCGCTCGGAGCGCAAGCTGATGGCCGAGTACGCGCCGATCCGCAAGCGCTGAGGGCAGGCCGCACCTTTCGCCGCTCTCGCGTGTTCCTGTCCGAGCGGCGGCAGGCCGCTCGGACGGTGGTTACACTGCGCCGCCGGAACCGCACTCCAAGGAGGAACGTCACGTCGTGCCTGGCTTGCTCAACACCGTGCGTCGGCCGCTCATCGCCGGCGGCCTCGCAGCGCTGCTGGTCCTGATCGTCACGAGCACGGCATTCGCGCTGGCAGCGCTGCGCGTCGACGGGAGGTTCAAGCCGGGCGGGAAGGCCAAGATCACCGCGGTGGGCTTCAAGCGCGGCGTCTACGGTGCCTATCTGGTGACCCTTCCGTCGGTCGGTGCCACGTGCTCCGGGATCATCTCGCTGCCGCGCCGTTTCACCGGCACGGCGATCATGCGCGGCACGTTCCCGAAGCGCCAGCGGTGCTACTTCGCGGGTCGCCCGGTCGGCACCAAGCGGACGCGCCCCGGCGGCTACATCGTGACCGTCTGCCAGGGCGGGCGAACGGGCTCGTGCAACCCGGCGCGGGACATCGTCTCCACGCCGGTCAACCTGAAGTGACCGAGAGCGCGCCGCCGGCCGCGACCGTGATCGACGGCCGCGCCGTCGCGGCGCGCGTACGCGCCGCGGTCGCGCGCGAGGTCGAGGCCTTCGTCGCAGCGAGCGGGGCGCGACCCGGGCTGGCGACGATCCTCGTCGGCGGCGACGCGGCGTCGCAGGTCTACGTCGGCGCCAAGCAGAAGGCGTGTGCCGAGGTCGGGGCCGAGGGCTTCGACCACCGGCTCCCGGCGGATGCCGCTGCGGCGGACCTCGCGGCGCTGATCGCCGAGTTGGGCGCCGACGATCGCGTGAGCGGGATCCTGCTGCAGCTGCCGCTGCCGTCGCACCTGGACGGGCCGGCGATGACCGCGCTGATCGATCCGAGCAAGGACGTCGACGGCCTCACGCCGGTCAGCGCCGGGCTGCTGACGCAGGGTCGCCCGGGGCTGCGTCCGTGCACTCCGCTCGGCGTGATCGAGCTGCTCGACGCCCACGGGATCGAGCTCGAGGGCGCCGAGGCCGTCGTGGTCGGGCGCTCGATCCTCGTCGGCAAGCCCGTCGCCTCGCTGCTGCTCGAGCGCAACGCGACCGTCACCGTCTGCCATTCGCGCACGCGCGACCTCGCGGCCGTGTGCGCCCGCGCGGACGTCCTGATCGCGGCGGTCGGGGTGCCGCGGCTCGTGACCGCCGACTACGTGAAGCCCGGCGCGGCGGTGATCGACGTCGGCATGAACAGGACCGAGGACGGCCTCGTCGGCGACGTCGACTTCGACGCCGTGAGCGCGCGCGCGGGCTTCATCACGCCCGTGCCGGGCGGCGTCGGCCCGATGACGATCGCGCTGCTCCTGCGGAACACGCTCGCCGCCGCGCGCGCCCGGCACGCCGCGTAGCGCCCCCGAGGCGGGCGCCGGCCGCGCGCCCTCGCCACGTAGAATCGTCCCGATGATCGACCGCGAGCAGGTCCTCCACGTGGCGCGCCTGGCGCGACTCGAGCTCGCCGCGGACGAGGTCGAGCACCTCGCCGCGGAGCTCTCGTCCGTGCTCGGCTACGTCGAGACGATCGGGCAGCTCGACCTCGACGGCGTCGCTCCGACGGCGCACGTCGTGGACGTCGTCAACGCGTTGCGGGCTGACGAGCCGCGGCCCTCGCTGCCGCAGGACGTCGCGCTCGCCGCCGCGCCCGATCCGGCCGCCGGAGGCTTCCGCGTGCCGAGCCCCAACGCATGAGCGACGCGCTGGCGCTGACCGGCGCCCAGGCCGCGGCGGCGGTGCGCGCCGGGGAGCTCGCGCCGGCCGAGCTGTTCGAGGCCTATCGCGCCCGGGCCGCCGCCGACGAGCTGGGCGCCTTCACCTGGGTCGCCGAGGAGACGCCGCCGGCGCCGGCGCCGGACGCGCCGCTCGGCGGCGTGCCGCTCGCCGTCAAGGACCTCTTTTGCACGGCCGGGATCCCCAGTCAGGCCGGCTCGCGCATCCTCGAGGGCTATCGCCCGCCGTACACGGCGACGGTCGTGGAGCGCCTCGCGGGCGCCGGCGCGCCGCTGCTCGCGAAGACCAACCAGGACGAGTTCGCGATGGGCTCCTCGAACGAGAACTCGGCCTTCGGCCCCGTGCTCAACCCCTGGGACCGCACGCGCGTCCCGGGGGGCTCCTCGGGCGGGAGCGCGGCCGCCGTCGCCGCCGGTCTGGCGCCATGGGCCATCGGGACCGACACGGGCGGCTCCATCCGCCAGCCCGCGGCGCTGTGCGGGATCGTCGGGCTCAAGCCCACTTACGGGGCGGTCTCGCGCTACGGGATGATCGCGTTCGCCTCCTCGCTCGACCAGGCCGGGCCGCTGACGCGCGACGTGACCGACGCGGCGCTGCTCTTCCGGCACATGACGGGGCGCGACGCGTGCGACTCCACCTCGCTCGGATCGCCCGAGGAGATCGCGCTGCCCGTGCGCGAGGACCTGCGCGGCGTGCGGCTCGGCGTGCCCTCGGAGCTGACCGGCGAGGGCATCGAGCCGGGGGTGCTGGCGACCTTCGAGGCCACGCTCGAGCTCGCGCGGTCGCTCGGCGCCGAGGTCGAGCCCTGCGCGCTCCCGCACGCGCCGCACGCGCTCGCCGCCTACTACCTGATCGCGCCGGCCGAGGCCTCGTCGAACCTGGCGCGCTTCGACGGCGTGCGCTACGGGCTGCGCGTCGACGGCGACGCCGACCTGCTCGGCATGTACACGCGGACCCGCGCCGCGGGCTTCGGCGCCGAGGTCAAGCGCCGCATCATGCTCGGCACGTACGCCCTCTCCAGCGGCTACTACGACGCCTACTACGGTCGCGCGCAGAAGGTGCGGACGAAGCTGGTCGAGGACTTCCGCGACGCGTTCGCGCGCTTCGACTTCGTCGTCACGCCGACCAGCCCGACGGTCGCGTTCAAGCTCGGCGAGAAGACCGCGGACCCGCTCGCGATGTACCTCTCGGACTACTGCACGGTGCCGATGTCGCTCGCCGGGATCCCGGCCGTGTCGATCCCCAACGGGCTCTCGGACGGCCTGCCGACCGGGTTCCAGATCGCCGGCCCGGCGTTCTCCGAGAGCCGCATCCTCGATGCGGCGCACGCGCTCGAGCGGGCGCTCGCGTTCGACGGGAGCCCCGCGCGCGCATGACCGCCTACGAGCCCGTCATCGGCCTCGAGATCCACGTGCAGCTGAAGACGCGCACGAAGATGTTCTGCGGCTGCGCGCTGTCGTTCGGGCAGGAGCCCAACACCCGGACCTGCCCGGTCTGCCTGGGGCTCCCGGGGACGCTGCCGGTCGTCAACGCCACGGCGATCCACTTCGGCCTGATGATCGGCATGGCGCTCGGCTGCGAGGTCGCCGAGCGCTCGATCTTCCACCGCAAGAACTACTTCTATCCCGACCTGCCCAAGGGCTACCAGATCTCCCAGTACGACATCCCGCTCTGCAGCGGCGG
>DAIOGP010000139.1:0-4724 GCA_036745135.1 Solirubrobacteraceae bacterium | reverse complement strand
GCTCGCCGCGGCGGGCGTCGACGGGCCGCGCGCGTTCGCCGACACCTCGGAGGTCGTCTGCCGCGACGGCGCGCCGACCGGCGAGCTGCGCGAGGCGTCGGCGATCGCACTCGTCGCGGCAGCGGCGCCCGCGCCGAGCGCGCGCGAGCGGCGCGCGCGCGTCGAGGCGGTGCTCGCGCGCATGAACGCGCTCGGGCTGACCGGCGCGCAGACGATGGATGGCACCCCCGCGACGCTCGACCGTTGCGCCGAGCTCGAGGCGGACGGCGCGCTCACGCTGCGCCTCGACGTGCCGTTCGTCGTCGAGCCGGGTACGACCGCGGCGGAGCAGGCCGCGCTCGTGGCGCTGCGCGACCGGCGCGGCGAGCTGTGGCGCGCCGGCATGGTGAAGCTGTTCCTCGACGGCGTGATCGAGACGGGCACGGCGTGGCTCGACGGGCCCGACGGGCTCGGCCGCGCGACGCGGTCGTTCTGGCCGGTGCTCGACGACTATCGCGCGGCGATCGCGCGCTTCGACCAAGCCGGCTTCCGCTGCGCGACGCACGCCGTCGGGGAGCTCGCGGTCCGGGCGGCGCTCGACGCCTACCGCGACGCTGCCGCCGCGAACGGCGCGCGGCCGGGGCGCCCGCACCGGATCGAGCACGTCGAGACGCTGCTCGACGACGACGTCGGGCGCTTCGCGCACGAGGGGGTCACCGTCGCGCAGCAGCCGCTTCACCTGCGCTGGGGGCACCGCGCCGAGGATCCGTGGCGTGCGGGGCTGGGGGCCGCGCGCGAGCGCCGCGCGTTCAGGCTCGGAGACCTCGCCCGCGCCGGCGCGCTCCCGGCGCTCGGCTCCGACTGGCCCGTGGCCTCGGCGGACCCGCGGCTGGGGATGGCGTGGGCGCGGCTGCGCCGCCCGCCCGGTCGGCCACAGGAGCCGGCGTTCGGCCCCGAGCAGCGCCTCGGCGCCGAGCAGGCGCTGCTCGGCTACACGGTCGCCCCGGCGCTCGCGGCCGGGCGCGGCGACGCCGGGCGGGTGCGCGTTGGCTTCCTCGCCGACCTGACCGCGTTCGCCGGCGATCCCGTCGCGTGCGACGCGGACGAGCTGCCGGAGCTCCCGGTCGCGCTGACGATCGTCGGCGGGCGCGTCGTCCACCGCGCGGGCTGAGGGAGCAACCGCCACGTCCCGCCGCGCCACGCCGCGACGCGACGCGCCGCCACGGGACGTGACGTAGCGCCGCGGCGCGACGCCAACGGCCGCCGCCGGTCGTCGCTCAGGCCGGACGGCGCGCCCGCGCGAACAGCGCGGCGGTCTCGGGGCGCATGCTGTAGTCGGTGCCGCCGTCCTCGCGGACGTCGGTCTCGATCGGGAAGTCGCGGCCGAGCTTGGCGCACCAGCGCCCGGGCCACGCGAGGATGCCGGCGACGCCGTGGGCGCCCTTCTCGAGCGCGAGCCGGGCGGCGATCGCGTTGCCCGCGAAGCGCTCGCCCGGGGCGTCGATCAGCAGGTCGAACAGCTCGCGCGCGGGTGGGGAGAGCTTCGCGTAGAACCAGCGCACGTCGTCGAGGTCCGCCTCGGTCCATGGACGGCGCTCGCGGTGCATCCCGCCGCGCGGCCCGAAGCCGAAGCCGCCCCGCATCCCGCGGGGCGGCCCCGATCCGTGCGGCGCCGCGAGGAACTGGGCGAACCACGAGTAGAACTCGGGCACGCGCTCCTCGGGGACGGCCACCGTGATCTGCTTGTCGGCCATCAGACGGCGGTCGCCTCTGGCTGGTCGACCGCGTCGCTGCGGTGACCGCAGCGGCCGTGTCCGTGGCGGCCCTTGCCGTGCCGCCGTCCGCGCCGGCCGCGGCGGCCGGGCCCGAAACGCTCGGGCTCGACGCCGGCTGTGCGCAGCTCGTCATCGGCCGCGCCGACCGCTTCGCGGTACTTCGCGATCGCGATGAAGCGACGGGTGAACGCCTCGAACTGCTCGACGAGGTGCTCGGGCACCGCCACCGTGACCTCGCGCAGGACGGTCGCGTCCGGCGCTGGTTCCTGCTGGGGGTTCTGATCTTCAGAAGCCATTGTGCTTGCCTTTCGTTTGCTTGCATCGGCAAGTATATACAAGTATTTACTTATGTCAAGCCGTGCCGGTGCAAGCAAGCCACCGGGGACGCTCAGGTGGTGGCGACCTCACCGCGCGCGGGCGATCGTCGGCGCCAGCGCCTGCTCGAGCGTCGGCTCGCCGAGCTGCTCGAGCGCGTACGTGACATGGCGGATCGGATGGCGCGACTCGATCAGCCGCCCGAGATCGAACGGCGTCCCGGCGATGACGACGTCGCACTCGGTGGCGTTGATCGTCGCCTCGAGCTCGCGCAGCTGCTCGTCCCCGTAGCCCATCGCCGGCAGCACCGGGCCGATGTGGGGGAACTTGCGGAACGTCTCGGCGATCGAGCCGACGGCGGCGGAGCGCGGGTCGACGCGGCTGCCGGCGCCGGCCTGGCGCGCGGCGACGGTGCCGGCGCCGAAGGGCATGCCGCCGTGGGTGATCGTGGGCCCGTCCTCGATGACGAGCACGGCCTTGCCCTCGATCGAGGGTCCGTCGCCGAGCGTCACCGGCGAGGCCGCGCGGATCACGACCGCGCGCGGGTTGACCGCCGCGACGTTGGCGAGCACGTGCTCGATCTGCTCATCGGTGGCGCTGTCGACCTTGTTGACGACGACGACGTCGGCCATGCGCAGGTTCGCCTCGCCCGGGTGGTAATGGAGCTCGTGGCCGGGGCGCAGCGGGTCGACGACCACGATCGACAGGTCCGGTCGGTAGAAGGAGAAGTCGTTGTTGCCGCCGTCCCAGATGACGACGTCGGCTTCGGCCTGGGCCTGCTCGAGGATCGCGCCGTAGTCGACGCCGGCGTACATCACCATGCCGAGCTCGACCGGCCGCTCGTACTCCTCGCGCTCCTCGATCGTCGGGTGCGAGGCGTCGATGTCCGCGAGCGTCGCGAAGCGCTGCACGCGGATCGCCTCGAGGTCGTGGTAGGGCATCGGGTGCCGGACGAGGGCGACCTTCAGCCCCGCGTCGATCAGGATGCGGCCGACGGCGCGGCTCGTCTGGCTCTTGCCGCTGCCCGTGCGCACCGCGCAGACGGCGACAACGGGCTTCGTGCTCGGCAGCATCGTCGCGTCCGGGCCCAGCAGCGTGAAGTCGGCGCCCGCGGCGAGCACGGTCGAGGCGCGGTGCATGACCTCCTCGTGCGCGACGTCCGAGTACGCGAAGACGACCTCGTCCACGCGCTCGCCGCGGATGAGCTCGACGAGCTGCGCCTCGGGATGGATCGCGACCCCGTCCGGGTAGCGCGGGCCGGCGAGCGCCGGCGGGTAGGTGCGGTCGTCGATGCCGGGGATCTGCGCGGCGGTGAAGGCGACGACCTCGACGTCGGGGTCGTCGCGGTAGACGACGTTGAAGTTGTGGAAGTCGCGCCCGCCGGCGCCCATGATGATCACCCTGCGCATTACGGTGGCTCCCTTCGCGGCCGGTACGGACTGTCGATCCGGCTCGCAGTCTGCGCGCAACTGCGCAGCGACGGCATCCGTCGTTCCTACCGCTCGCGCTCAGCAGTTCGACGCCCTCCCCGCGGACGGCGCTCCTTCCGAAGCGGTCGGCGCGCGCGGGCGAGGCGGGCCGGCCCCGTAGTTCCCACGGACTCGCCTTCGGCTTGGCGCCGATGCGCCGCGGCCCGCGGCGCGCTTACCTGCGCTGACGAGTCACCGAGCGGCCGGGAGGCCGATGTTCCAGGTGCGGATCCATGGGCGGGGCGGTCAGGGCGTGGTGACCGCCGCGGAGATGCTGTCGGTCGCGGCCTTCATGGAAGGGCGCCACGCGCAGGCGTTCCCGAGCTTCGGCTCGGAGCGCACCGGCGCGCCGGTCGTCTCCTTCTGCCGCATCGACGACCACGAGATCCGGGTGCGCGAGCCGATCGTCGCGCCCGACGCGCTGATCATCCAGGACCCGACGCTGCTCCACCAGGTCGACGTCTTCAGCGGCCTCGAGCCCGACGGCTACATGCTGATCAACTCCGGGCGCAGCTTCGACGAGCTGGGGCTCGCCGAGTGGGCCACGCAGTTCCGCCACGAGCGCCTGCTGACGGTACCCGCGACCGAGCTCGCGCTGGAGCACATCGGCCGGCCGCTGACCAATGCCGTGCTGCTCGGCGGGTTCGCCGCGATCAGCGGCGTGATCTCGCTCGGGTCGGTGCTGGCGGCGATCCGCGACCGGTTCTCCGGCAAGGTGGGGGAGGGCAACGTCGCGGCGGCCGAGGCGGCGTTCGCCTACGTCGAGCAGGAGATGGAGGAGCTCGCCCGTGCTTGAGCAGGTCGAAGGATCGCGCGCCGTCGCCGAGGCCGTGGCGCTCTGCCGCCCCGAGGTGATCTGCGCGTATCCGATCTCGCCCCAGACGCACATCGTCGAGGCGCTCTCGGCGATGGTGAAGTCGGGTTCGCTGGCGCCGTGCGAGTTCGTCAACGTCGAGTCCGAGTTCGCCGCGATGTCCGTCGGGATCGGCGCCTCCGCCGCCGGCGCGCGCGTCTACACCGCGACCGCGAGCCAGGGCCTGCTGTACATGGCCGAGGCCGTCTACAACGCGTCGGGGCTCGGGCTGCCGATCGTGATGACGATCGCCAACCGCGCGATCGGCGCCCCGATCAACATCTGGAACGACCACTCCGACGCCATGTCCCAGCGCGACTCCGGCTGGATCCA
>DAIOGP010000138.1:0-4733 GCA_036745135.1 Solirubrobacteraceae bacterium | reverse complement strand
GCCGTGATCTGGGTGCAGTGGCGCGCCGGCTCACTCGCCGCCGAGGCCGCGCCGGCCTACCGCGCCCGCGCCGCCGCGACCGCCGCCCCGGCCGCTGGCAGCGATCCGTAGTACCGTCCCGCGCCGCCGATGGCCGACGTTCAACCGCTGCGCGCGCTGCACTACGACCTCGCGACGGTCGGCCCGCTCGACGGGGTCGTCGCGCCGCCCTACGACGTCATCGACGCGGCGCAGCGCGCCGCGCTCGCCGCGCGCTCCCCGTACAACGTCGTCGAGATCGACCTGCCCCGCGCGGACGACGGCGACGCCTACGCCCACGCCGCGCAGCTGCTCGCGAGCTGGCGCGCTGCCGGCGCCGTCGTGCGCGACCCCGAGCCGGCGCTGTGGGTCCACGCGCAGGACTACCTCGCTCCGGACGGCGCGCGCCGCACGCGCCAGGGCTTCTTCGCGCGCGTGCGCGTGGAGGACTACGGGCCGGGCCGCATCCGCCCGCACGAGCGCACGCACCCCGGCCCCAAGGAGGACCGGCTGCGCCTGACGCGCGCGACGCGCGCGAACCTCTCGCCCATCTTCGCGCTCTACTCCGACCCGACGGGCGGCGCGTGGTCGGCGCTGGCGCCGACGCTCGCGGGCGCGCCGTGGGGCGAGGTGACCGACGCGGACGGCACCGCCCACCGGCTCTGGCGCTGCGGCGACGCCGAGGCGATCGCCGCGGTCGGCGACGCGCTGCGCGACGCGGAGCTGCTGATCGCCGACGGCCACCACCGCTACGAGACCGCGCGGGTGTACGCGGCGGAGGTCGGCGGCGAGGGCCCGCACCGGTACGTGCTCGTCTGCCTCGTCGCGCTCGAGGACCCGGGACTGACCGTCTTCCCGACGCACCGCCTCGTCACCGGGCTCGCCGGCGACAGCGCGCGCCAGGAGGCGCTCGCGGCGGCGATCCGCCAGGACTTCGAGCTCGAGGAGATCACGCGCGAGGCGCTCGTGCCCGAGGGCGAGGGCCCGGTGCGGATCGGCTACATCGACGCGCACTTCCGCCGGCCGTTCATGCTGACGCTGCGCGACCAGGCGATCGCCGACGCCGCGCTGCCCGACAAGCCCGCGCCCTATCGGCGGCTCGACACCGCGGTGCTCGAGGCGCTGCTGCTCGAGCGCGCGCTCGGGATGACGCAGGACGACATCGCGCACCTCAACGGGCTCGGCTACGCCCGCGACGCGGACGAGGCGCTCGCGCTGATCGACGCCGGCACGTACGACGCAGCCTTCTTCATGCGCTCGACCCCCGTGGCGCAGGTCCGCGAGGTCGCGGCGGCCGGCGAGAACATGCCGCCGAAGTCGACCTACTTCTTCCCCAAGCTCCTTACCGGGCTGCTCTTCAACCCGCTGGCCGAGTAGCCGGCGCCGTCCGGCCGAGCCCCGCGGCGCGCGGCGGCGACGCGGGCGATCGGGATCGGGGAGCGCCCGCGCTACGATGGATCGATGCGAGCTTCCGTCAAGCGGACCGGCGCCTTCGTCCACGACGTCGAGATCCGCGGCCATCACCTGGTCCTGGATGAGCCGGTCGAGCAGGGCGGCACCGACAGCGGGCCCACGCCGCAGGAGCTGCTGGCGGCCAGCCTCGCCTCGTGCACTGCCATCACGATGGAGATGTACGCCGCGCGCAAGGGCTGGGACATCGGCGCGGTCGAGGTCGACTGCGAGTACCAGCCGGCCGAGCGCGGCTGCCCGACCCGGTTCGCGCTCGTCGTGCGACTGCCGGCCGGACTCAGCGACGAGCAGCAGGACCGGCTCCGGACGATCGCCGCCAAGTGCCCGGTCCATCGCACGCTCGATGGCGAGGTCATGTTCGACGAGCGCGTCGAGGTCGTCGATACCGTCGCCTGACGGCTCGCTCGCGAGCGACCTGCGCCGGCTGCTGCTCTCGCCCGAGGAGGCCGCCGCGCTCGACGTGCACGGTCGGATCGACGCGGCCGTGCTCGTGCCCCTCTACGTCGCCGGCGGCGAGCTGCACGTCGTCTTCACCCAGCGCCGCGGCGATCTGCGCCGCCACGCCGGCGAGATCTCGTTCCCCGGCGGTCGCCAGGACATCGACGAGGAGGACCTGCGCGCGACGGCGCTGCGCGAGGCCGAGGAGGAGATCGGCCTGCCGCGCTCGGCGGTCGACCTCGTCGGCGCCCTGCAGCCGACGCCCACGATCGTCACGAACTACGCGATCTACCCGTTCGTCGGGCTGATCGAGCCCGACCAGCGCTGGCGCCCGAGCGCGACCGAGGTCGAGGCCGTGCTCGAGTTCTCGCTCTCCGCGCTGCGCGCCGGCTACGCCCGCAAGCGCCTGATGCGCCGCGGCGTGCCCTTCCTGGCCGACACCTACACGGTCGGCGACGCGCTCATCTGGGGCGCGACCGCGCGGATCGTCGGGGATCTGCTGGAGCGGTTGGCGCCGCTGGTGGCGGGGTCAGCTGACAGCTGACAGTTGACAGTTGACAGTTGACAGCTGACAGCGCCGAGGGCACCGGGCGGGCGGCCGCTACACGTCCTTCTCGATCGGCACGTTGACGAGGTTGCCCCACTCGGTCCATGAGCCGTCGTAGTTCTTGACGTCGCCGCGGCCGAGCAGCTCGTGCAGCACGAACCAGGTGTGCGCGGAGCGCTCGCCGATGCGGCAGTAGGCGATCACCGGCTCGCCGTTCGTCACGCCCTTGGCGGCGTAGAGCTCGGCGAGCTCGTCGGCGGACTTGAACGTGCCGTCCTCGCGCACGGCCTGCGCCCACGGCACCGAGGCCGCCCCGGGGATGTGGCCGGCGCGCTGCGCGCCCTCCTGCTCGTAGCCCGGCATCGCGATCAGCTCGCCCGAGTACTCCTGCGGCGAGCGGACGTCGACGAGCCGCTTCGACGACCCGAGCGCCGCGAGCACCTCCTCGCGCGTGGCGCGGATCGAGGCGTCGCCGGGCTTGGCCGTGAACGCGGCCGCGGGATGGCTCGGCACGTCGGTCGTCGTCGGCCGGTTCTCGGCGATCCACTTCTCGCGCGGACCGTTGACGAGCTTGACCGCGTCGTGCCCGTAGTACTTGAGGTACCAGTAGGTGTAGGCGGCGAACCAGTTGTTGCGGTCGCCGTAGAGCACGACGGTGTGGTCGTTCGAGATCCCGCGCGCGCCGAGCAGCGCGCCGAACTCCTCCGGGCCGAGGAAGTCGCGCTTGACCTGGTCCTGCAGGTCGGTCTTCCAGTCGAACCCGATCGCGCCGGGGATGTGCGCCTCGGCGTAGAGCGCCGGGTTCTCGTCGACCTCGACGATCCGGATCGCGTCGTCGGCGAGGTGCTGCTCCACCCACTCGGTGTCGACCAGGACGTCCTTCGCGTAGTCAGCCATGTCGACTCCTAATCTTGATCGTCTTTGCGGTGTTTAGGTGTCCCCGAGTTTATCGCCCCTGCGGGCACGCCGTCAGCCGCGAGCAGACCCTCGATCGCCGCGCGGGCGGCCGCGCGCCAGGCCTCGTACGAGGTCGGATCCGCGTCGAGCAGGGCCAGCGGGATGTTCCACGTCGCCTGCGCCGCGCGCGCGACCCCGACCCCGGCCGCGAGCACCGCCGGGTCGACCGCGCCCGCGACCTCGTAGACCACGCCGCGGACCGGCGTGTCGACCAGCCGCTCGAGGAGCATCGCCAACCGCGGACCGTGCAGCGCGGCGACAGCATCCGGCGACCCCTGCGCCGAGCCGAGCAGCCAGCACAGGACCGTGACGCCGGCGAGCGCCGGCATGAGCGTCGCCACCCGGTCCGGGTCGCCGAGGTGAGCCTCGGCCCCCGCCGCGCGGATCGCCGCCTGACGGGCCGGATCGCGCGTCGTCCCGCGCACCGCGTGCCCGGCGGCGACGAGCTCGCGCGCGAGCGCCTGCCCGCGGCAGCCGCACCCGACGATCAACACGCGCGCCACGACTACTCCCCCGCGACGTCGCGTCCGTGCAGCTCCTCGCGCAGCCGCTCGTCGGCCGCGACGTCGGCGCGGACGCCGTCCTCGGTGAGCTCGGGGCGCCCGTCGCGGCGGCGGCGCTCGTTCTGCGCCGCGAGCATCTGGTCGATGTCCTCCTGCTCGAGCTCGATCTCGAGCTCAGGTGAGCGCGTCGGCCGCCAGTCGAGCACGTCCGCGCCGGAGCGGGGGTGGTAGGCGCCGATCAGGAGGAGCGCCAAGACGAGCACGGCCACCCCGCCCAGGATGATGACGGTGAAGGGGTCCACCGGGGCTGAGTCTACGCCGCCGCTGACGGCCGGCCGCTCGTCGAGGTTCCGGGCGACGGGGGCTCAGACCAGGGTCACGTCCTCGGGTCCCCAGTGCGTTGCCTGGGCCGTACTCCCGTCGCTGCGCGTGGCGATCGCGACTCCGCGCGCGACAGCGGGTCCTGGCCGGAGCTTCGCCTGCGCGTCGCGCTGCTGCAGACCCTGCACCCTGCCCACGTCCTCCCACTCGCCCGTAGGTGGCGAGAACGTGGGACTCGGCCCGCTGCCTGCCCTCACGGTCTGCCCGCCCTGGTCCTGCTCGATCTCGGAGAAGAAGACGGCGGACTCCTCGTTCGGGCCGTCCCATGATTCGATCGGACCGCACACCATCAGCTTCTTACCTCCTGGGTGAAGCCTGAGTTCCTTGTCGAACTTCGCCTGTGGCATGGATCACCTCTCTCTCGACCCGCGCCGGCTGTCGCCGGCACGCGCCATCGTGGCCAGGCCGGCGCTGGTCTG
>DAIOGP010000137.1:0-4738 GCA_036745135.1 Solirubrobacteraceae bacterium | reverse complement strand
GTCGGCGACCTCCTGCGCGCGCTCCTGCTGCCGAGCGCGAACGACGCGGCGGCCACGCTCGCCCGGGGGGTCGCCGGTACGCAGGGCGCGTTCGTGCGGGCCATGAACCGCCGCGCCCAGCAGCTCGGCCTGGCCCACACCCACTACGCCAACCCCATCGGCCTCGACGCCGCCGCCAACCATTCGAGCGCGCGCGATCTCGCGACGCTCGCCCGCAGGCTGCTCCGCGACCGCTTCTTCGGGAGCACGGTCGACCGAGCGCGGGCCGTCCTGCGCAGCGGCGATCGCCGGCGCACGGTCGTCAACCGCAATCTGCTCGTCCGCTCGGTCCCGTGGGTCGACGGCGTCAAGACCGGCCACACGAGCGCGGCGGGCTACGTGCTCGTCGGGGCGGGCACCCGACGCGGCGTGACCGTCATCTCGGCGGTCCTCGGCGAGCCGAGCGAGGCCGCCCGCGATGCCGACACGCTCGCGCTGCTCCGCTACGGGCTCGCGCGCTATCGCCTGGTCGAGGCGCTGCGCGTCGGGCGCGTCGTCGGCCGCGTCGGGATCCGCGGCCACCGGACGCGCGTCGCGCTCGTGCCGGCCCGCTCCTTCGCGCTCGTCACGCGGCGCGCGCGGCCGCCCACGCTGCGGCTCGAGGTGCCCGATGCGCTCCGCGGACCGCTGCGTCGCGGCGCGCGGGCGGGGACCGTCGCGGTCGTCGTGCGGGGCCGCACCGTGACCCGCGTGCCGCTGCTCACGGCCGCATCCGTGCCCGGCGCGGCCGGCGGCGGCCGGCGCACCGTGCTCGTCGCCGCGCTGCTCGGCGCGATCGCGCTCGGGGTGGCGCTAACGTTGAGGCGCCGCCGCGACGTGACGCCACGCCGGCGACCGCGTAGGGGGAGCGAGACCGCCGCATGATCATCACCGTCACCCTCAACGCCGCGATCGACAAGACGCTCGCCGTTCCCAACTTCCGTCCCGGTCGACGGCACCGCACGGTCGACCAGTCGACGATGGCCGGTGGCAAGGGCGTCAACGTCGCGCGCGCGCTCAAGCTGCTCGGCCAGCCCGTGATCGCGACCGGCCTGGCCGGCGGCCCGACCGGCACGCGGATCCTCGAGCAGCTCACGGAGGAGTCGGTCGTCAGCGGCTTCGTGCGGATCCGCGACGAGTCGCGCTCCAACACGGCGCTGGTCGACCCGACGACGGGCGAGCAGACGGAGGTCAACGAGCGCGGCCCGACCGTCTCCGAGCAGGAGCTCGAGGTCTTCTGCGACAAGCTGCTCTACCTCGCGAAGGGCGCGAGCATCTGCGTGTTCGCCGGGAGCCTGCCGCGCGGGGTGGACCCGGGCATCTACGCGCGCCTGATCGGAGAGCTCCGCCGCCGAGCGGTGACGACCGTGGTCGACACCGACGGCGAGCCGCTGCGCCAGGCGATCCGCGCCGAGCCGGACGTCGTCACGCCCAACGTGCTCGAGGCCGAGGAGCTCGTGGGCCACGAGTTCAACGACGACGACGACCGGATCCGCGCGGTGGGGGAGCTGGTCCAGCTCGGCGCGCGCGAGGCGATCATGACCTCGCCCGACGGCTGCTATGCGAACGTGCTCGTCGACGGCGCCGCGACGCTCCTGCGCGGCCGGCTCGAGCCGCTCGAGCCCGTCTCGACCATCGGCTCGGGCGACGCGTTCCTCGCCGGCTACGTCGCGGCGCGCTACGGCGGCCGCCCGCCGGCCGAGTGCCTGCGCTACGCCGTCGCCTGCGGCGCGGAGTCCACGCGCCACTTCGGCGCCGGCGTGATCGACCCCGCCGCCGTGACACGGCTGCTCGACGACGTGGCCGTCGAGACCGTCCAGCGGGCCGCCGAGGTCCCGTGAGGCCTCCGCGCCCGCTGGTACCATCGGCTGCGCGTGATCAGCACCCTCCAGACCACTCTCGACGGCCCCTCCGGCCCCGCCCGCGCGGGGTCTTTTTCATCCGCCTCGACACATAGGATCGCCCAATGGAAGTAGAGATCGGCCGTGGCAAGAAGGCGCGGCGCGCCTACGGGTTCGACGACATCGCGATCGTGCCCTCGCGGCGCACGCGCGACCCTGACGACGTCGACATCTCCTGGAAGCTCGGCGACTACCGCTTCGAGCTCCCGCTGCTCGCCTCCGCGATGGACGGCGTCGTCTCGCCCACGTCGGCTGGCCTGATCGGGAAGCTCGGCGGGCTCGCGGTCCTCAACCTCGAGGGCATCTTCAGCCGCTACGAGGACGCCGACGAGCAGCTGGAGCGCATCGCCACGCTGCCGAAGGACCTCGCGACGCGCGAGATGCAGGAGATCTACCAGGAGCCGATCAAGCCGGAGCTGATCGCGCAGCGCATCCAGGAGATCAAGGAGCACGGCGTCGTCGTCGCGGCGTCGCTGACGCCGCAGCGCGTGCGCCGCTACTACGAGCTGGCGCTCGACGCGGGGCTCGACATCCTCGTCATCCAGGGCACCGTCGTCTCGGCGGAGCACGTGTCCACCACGATCGAGCCGCTCAACCTCAAGGAGTTCATCCACGAGGTCCCCGTGCCGGTCATCGTCGGCGGCTGCGCGTCCTACCACACGGGCCTGCACCTGATGCGCACCGGCGCGGCCGGCGTGCTCGTCGGCGTCGGTCCCGGCGCGGCCTGCACGACCCGCGGCGTGCTCGGCATCGGCGTCCCGCAGGCGACCGCGATCGCCGACGTCGCCGCCGCGCGCTCGCAGCACATGCTCGAGACGGGCGACTACGCCAAGGTGATCGCCGACGGCGGCATGCGCAACGGCGGCGACGTCTCCAAGGCGATCGCGTGCGGGGCCGACGCGGTCATGATCGGCTCGCCGCTCGCGCGCGCCTACGAGGCGCCCGGGCGCGGCTACCACTGGGGCATGGCGACGTTCCACCCGACGCTCCCGCGCGGGGCGCGGGTGCAGACGGTCCAGAACGGCACGCTCGAGGAGATCATCGTCGGGCCGGCGCGCGAGAACGACGGCACGTTCAACCTGATGGGCGGGCTGCGCACGTCGATGGCGACGTGCGGCTACGCCGACATCGCGGAGTTCAACCGCGCCGAGCTGATGGTCGCGCCGGCGCTCCAGACGGAGGGCAAGCAGCTCCAGCGCGACCAGCACGTCGGCATGGGCGCCAACGGGGCGAAGGCGGTCGCGCTCGTCAATGAGTGACAGCCTCGCGAGCGCCGCGACCGTGCCGGAGCAGAACGGCGCGGTGGCGGCCGACGAGGTCGTCGTGCTCGACTTCGGCGGGCAGTACTCCCAGCTGATCGCGCGCCGCGTGCGCGAGATCGGCGTCTTCTCCGAGCTGCTGCCCTACCACGTCGGCGTGGACGAGGTGCGCCGCCGCCGGCCGAAGGGCCTGATCCTGTCCGGCGGGCCGGCATCGGTGTATGCCGCCGACGCGCCGCGGCTCGATCCGGCGCTGCTCGAGCTCGGGATCCCGGTGCTCGGCATCTGCTACGGGATGCAGGCGCTCGTGCTCGAGCTCGGCGGCCGCGTCGAGGCGGCGGACGTGGGCGAGTTCGGCCGCTCGCAGCTCACGGTCACCGAGGAGGGCCGGCTGCTCGCCGGGCTCCCGCACGAGCAGACCTGCTGGATGTCCCATCGCGACACCGTCTTCGCGGCGCCGTCGGGCTTCACGGCGCTCGCCTCCTCGAGCGAGTCGCCGGTCGCCGCGCTCGAGGACGTGTCGCGGGCGATCTACGGGATCCAGTTCCACCCCGAGGTCGTGCACACGCCCTACGGCCGCGACATCCTCACGACCTTCCTGCACGACGTCTGCGGCTGCGACCTGACGTGGAGCCCGGCCTCGATCGTCGAGGACCAGATCGCGCGGATCCGCGCGCAGGTGGGGGACGCCCGGGTGATCTGCGGCCTCTCGGGCGGCGTCGACTCGTCGGTCGCCGCGCTGCTCGTGCACCGGGCGGTCGGCGACCAGCTCACCTGCGTGTTCGTCGATCACGGCCTGATGCGCAAGAACGAGGGCGAGCAGGTCATCGCCGCGTTCCGCGACACGTTCCACGTGCCGCTCGTGGCCGTCGACGCCGAGGACCGCTTCCTCGCGCGCCTCGCCGGCGTCGTCGACCCGGAGACGAAGCGCAAGATCATCGGCGGCGAGTTCATCCGCGTGTTCGAGGAGGAGGCCACGCAGCTCGGGGACCCGAAGTTCCTCGTGCAGGGCACGCTCTACTCGGACGTGATCGAGTCCGGAGGCGGCACCGGCGCCGCGACGATCAAGTCCCACCACAACGTCGGCGGGCTGCCCGAGGACCTCGAGTTCGAGCTGGTGGAGCCCCTGCGCACGCTGTTCAAGGACGAGGTGCGCGCCGTCGGGCTGGAGCTGGGCCTGCCCGAGCGGCTCGTGTGGCGCCAGCCGTTCCCCGGCCCCGGGCTCGCGATCCGGATCGTCGGCGGCGAGGCCACGAAGGCGAAGCTCGACACGCTGCGCGACGCTGACGCGATCCTCCAGGACGAGATCCGCAAGGCCGGGCTCTACCGCGAGCTGTGGCAGTCGTTCTGCGTCCTGCCGGACGTCCGCACGGTCGGCGTGCAGGGCGACGAGCGCACCTACGGCTACGTGATCGTGATCCGCGCCGTGACGAGCGACGACGCGATGACCGCCGATTGGGCGCGCCTGCCCTACGACCTGCTCGAGCAGATCGCGTCGCGCATGATCAACGAGATCCGCGAGGTCAACCGCGTGGTGCTCGACATCACGTCGAAGCCGCC
>DAIOGP010000136.1:0-4824 GCA_036745135.1 Solirubrobacteraceae bacterium | reverse complement strand
GGGCGACGCCACCCTGATCCAGCACGCCGGGCGCGCGATCCTGATCGACACGGGTCCGCGCGACGGGCCGATCCTCGCGCGCCTGCGGCGCGCCGGCGTGC
The DNA here is from genome assembly GCA_036745135.1 of Solirubrobacteraceae bacterium. Classification (GTDB taxonomy): domain Bacteria; phylum Actinomycetota; class Thermoleophilia; order Solirubrobacterales; family Solirubrobacteraceae; genus DAIOGP01. The sequence continues at coordinate 4,723 of DAIOGP010000136.1, read as the reverse complement.
GCCGGCTGGACGTGCTCGTCGTGACCCACGCCCAGGCGGACCACGAGGGCGGCGCGGCCGCCGTCCTGCGGCGCTACCCGGTCGCGCTGCTGCTCGACGGCGGCGAGCAGGGGACCGCCGAGCACCGCGCGATCGTCGCGGCCGCCGCGCGCCGGCGCGTGCGGCGCATCACGCCGGACGCCGGGCAGGTGCTGCGCGCCGGACCGCTCGCCCTGCGCGTCCTCTGGCCGCGACGCGAGCCGCCGGCCCTCCACGCGGGCCTCGATCCCAACCAGCGCGCAATCGTCGCGCTGCTCAGCGACGGCGACTTCGACCTGTTCCTCCCGGCCGACGCCGAGTCCGACGTCACCGCCGCGCTCTCGCTCGCGCCCGTGGAGGCCCTCAAGGTCGCCCATCACGGCTCGGTCGATCCGGGCCTGCCCGGTCTGCTCGCGCGTCTGCGGCCGCGCGTCGCCGCGATCGAGGTCGGCGCGCGCAACACCTACGGCCACCCGACCGCCCAGGCGCTCGCGGCCCTGCGCGTCGTGCCCGCCCTCTATCGAACCGATCGCGACGGGACGATCCGGCTGACCGTCGCCGATCGCGAGCTGCACGTCGCGACCGGACCGTAGACTCGCGGCCGTGGCCGAATTCAAGCCCTGCTACCTGATCCACGGGGACGACCACGGCCGGATCGCCGAGCGGCGCGCGCGCCTGCGCCGCATCGCCGAGGCGCAGAGCGGAGCCGTGGGGGTCGAGGTCTTCGAGGGCGAGGCGTGCACCGCCGAGGCGGTCGCCGGCGCGCTGCAGGCGATGACGTTCGCGCTCGGGCGCCGGTTCATCGTCGCCGAGGGCGTCGAGCGCTGGAAGGACGACGACCTCGACGTGCTCGAGCCGCTGCTCGCGAGCATGCCGCCCGAGACGACCGTCGTCTTCTTCGCGCGCGAGGAGGGTCGCTTCAAGGCGCCGACAGGCCTGCGCGACGCCGTGGCGCGCGCCGGGGGCGACGTCTCCGCCGAGCAGACGCTGAAGCCCTGGGACCTCCCGAAGTGGCTCGTCGTCGAGGCCCGGCGCAGCGGCCTGGAGCTCGATCTCGCCGCCGCCCGGGCGCTCGTGGCCCGCGTCGGCGAGCGCCAGCAGCGCCTCCTGCGCGAGGTCGAGCGGATCGCGCTCGAGCTCGGGCCGGGCGCGCGGCTCACGGCCGACGACGTCGACGAGTTCGCCGCCGGCTCGGCCGAGCGCAAGGTCTGGTCGATCGCGGACGCGCTCGTCGCCGGCGACCGCGCGGGGGCGATGCGCCGCTACCTCGAGCTGCGCGAGCAGGGCGAGCGCCTGCCCGGCCTGCTCCACTGGATGACGCAGCGCATCCGGCTCGCGCACGACGTCGTGGCGCGCATCGAAGCCGGCCAGTCCCCCGCGCAGGTCAAGCAGGGCCTGCGGATGCCGCCGCGGGCCGCGAGCGCCTTCGTGGCCGATGCCCAGCGCTCGGACTCCGAGCGGCTGGCCCGCGCGCTCGAGGCGCTCGCCGACCTCGAGCTCGACACGCGCGGCGGCGGCACGCTGCAGGAGGACACGGCGGCGCTGCGGACGATCGCCGCGATCGCGGCGTAGCCGCCTCGGCGGCGCGGCGCGCTACTCGGCGGGCTGGCCGGCGCGCATGCGCGCGGCGCGGGACTTCTTGCGGGCGCCGGTGTTCCGGTGCAGGGCGCCGCGCTTGACGGCCTTGTCGATCGCGCTCACGAGCGCGAGGTGCTCGGTGTCGGCCTGGAAGACGTCGCCGGAGGTCATCGCGGCCTCGAGCCGGCGGAAGTACGTCTTGACGCGCGAGGTGGAGCGACGGTTCTCGAGCCGCTCGCGTTCCGCCCGCAGGATGCGCTTCTCTTGAGAGTGGATGTTGGCCATAGACAGCGAGTCGCCGCGGTCCCGGCCGCGGCGCGTGCCTACTATAGCGCGCTCGTGAGCGCCGAGACCCCCGTGGAGGAGCGCCCGGCGCCGGCTCGTCCGCGTGGCCGGATCGCGCGCAACACCGCGATCTTCTCGCTCGCCACCGGGCTCTCGCGCGTCGCCGGCCTCGTCCGGGAGATCGTCGCATCGAGCTACTTCGCGACCTCGGGCGCGTTCTCGGCCTTCACGATCGCCTTCCAGGTCCCGAACCTGGTCCGCAGCCTGTTCGCCGACGCCGCGCTGTCGGCGGCGTTCGTCCCGGTCTTCAGCGAGCTGCTCGAGCGCGGCAAGCGGCGCGAGGCGGCCCGCCTGGCGGCGACCCTCGCGGTCCTGATCGTGGCCGCGCTGGGCGCGATCACGGCGCTGTTCATCGTCTTCGCGCCGACGATCATGCCGCTCTTCACCGGCTCGAAGTTCGATCCCCAGCTCGACGACCTGCTCGTCGGGCTGTCGCGCGTGCTGTTCCCGATCGTGGTGCTGCTGGGGCTCAACGGGCTGGTCGTCGGGATCCTCAACGTCCACGACCACTTCTCGATCCCGGCGCTCGCGCCGCTCGCGTGGAACGTCGTGATCATCGCGCTGCTGATCGTGCTGCGGCCGCTGTTCGAGGGCGGCGACCAGCTCTACGCGTACGCGATCGCGGTGCTCGTCGCGACGCTCGTCCAGCTGGCGATGGCGCTGCCGGTGCTGGGGCGGATCGACTTCCGCCTCGCCGTGGCGTTCGACTGGCGCGACGAGCGCGTGCGCCGCGTGCTGCGGCTGATGGTGCCCGTGACGATCGGCCTCGGCGTGATCAACTTCGACCTGCTGATCAACTCGACGCTCGGCACGCTCGTCTCCAGGCAGGCGCCGCGCTCGATCGACGCCGCGTTCCGCATCTACATGCTCCCCCAGGGCATGTTCAGCGTCGCGCTCGCGACGGTGCTGTTCCCGGCGCTGAGCCGCTTCGCCGCGCGCCGCGACTACGCCGGGCTGCGCGCGACGGCGGCCAACGGCATGCGCCAGATCTTCCTGCTGCTGACCCCGGCGGCCGCGTTCACGATCGCGCTCGCGACGCCGATCGTACGGCTCGTCTACGAGCACGGAGAGTTCGGGCCCGCCGACACCGACCGCGTCGCGCTCGCGCTGTTCTGGTTCTCGTTCAGCCTGCCGTTCGCCGGCGCGAACCTGCTCCTGACGCGGTCGTTCTTCTCGCTTCAGCGACCGTGGATCCCGACGGCGCTCGCGACGGGGAACATGGCCCTCAACGCCGGCGTGAGCCTCGCGCTCTACAGGCCGTTCGGCATCGCGGGGCTCGTGATCGGCACGGCCGTGGCCAGCATCGGGATGACGATGGGCCAGTGGTGGTGGCTGCGTCGGGAGCTGCACGGCAGCCTCGAGGGCCGGCGCACCGTCCTCGCGCTCGCGCAGATCACGGGCGCCGCGGCGCTGCTCGGCGGCGCGGCGTGGGTCGTGTGGGCGGCGCTCGACGACGTGCTCGGGCGCTCGGTGCCCGCGCAGCTGGTGTCGGTCGGGCTCGCGATCGCCGCGGGCTCGGCGATCTACGCGGGCGCGGTCCTGCGCGCCGGCCTGCCCGAGGCGGAGCAGATCCTCACGCTGCTCGCGGGCCGGCTGCGGCGCCCGCGTCGCGCCTGATCAGGCCGCAGTGGCGGGGCTGGCGGGCTTGCGCGCGCGCAGCGAGTACATCAGCGGCAGCGAGGGCATGCCCGCGGGCAGCCGATAGCTGCGGCGGTCCTCGCTGCGCTCGAGGAACGGCCACTGCGGGAAGAGCGTGTAGTCGTGCTCGTGGAAGAGCTCGAGGGTGAACTCCGCGTCGAGCAGCGCCGTGACGACCGCGCTGACGGGGTGGTTCCACTCGTAGGAGCGGTTGTTCGTCGTGTGCGCGTCGACGTCGGCGTACGTGCCGGGCTCGTCCAGCACGAGCGGCTCGTCGTGGAAGTACGGGTACTCGACCGTCAGGTCCCGCTCGCCGAAGACCATCGCGAACGGGTGGAACTCCGGCAGGTACAGCGCGCCGCCCGGCCGCAGCAGCGCGTCGACGACGCCGGCCCACGCGGTCAGGTCGGGCAGCCAGTTGAGCGCGCCGAGGCCCGTGTAGACGACGTCGAAGTCGCGGCCGAGGATCGTCGGCGCCGCGTGCACGTCGCCCTCGACGAAGCGCGCGTCGAGCCCCAGCTCGGCGGCGAGCGCGCCCGCCGCCGCCACCGCCGGCGCGGAGAAGTCCAGGCCCGTGACGCGCGCCCCGCGTCGCGCCCAGTCGAGGCTGTCGAGGCCGAAGTGGCATTGCAGGTGAACGAGCTCGAGCCCGGTCACGTCGCCGAGCTCATCGGGCTCGAACGCGCGCAGCGCCGGCGCGCCCGCCTTGAACCCCGCGACGTCGTAGAACTCGCCGGCGACGTGGATCGGCACGCGCTCGTCCCACATCGCCCGGTTGGCCTCGAGCCATTCGCTGCGCATCGTGCGCAGCCTAGAGCGCCGCCCACGCCTCGCGGGTCCGGCCCAGCGGACCCCTAACCTGTCCGGTCCCATGGCCGATCAGGCGCATATCCGCAACTTCTCGATCATCGCCCACATCGACCACGGCAAGTCGACGCTCGCCGATCGCATCCTCGAGCTGACGCACACCGTGGACGAGCGCTCGATGCGCGCGCAGGTGCTCGACTCGATGGACCTCGAGCGCGAGCGCGGGATCACGATCAAGGCGCGCGCGGTGCGCGTCTTCTACCCGGCGCGCGACGGCGAGATCTACCAGCTCCAGCTGATCGACACCCCCGGGCACGTCGACTTCACCTACGAGGTC
>DAIOGP010000135.1:1735-4870 GCA_036745135.1 Solirubrobacteraceae bacterium | reverse complement strand
CCGACCCGCCGGGACAGCCGGCAGTCGGCACGAGGGTCCACGAGGTGCTCAGGTCCTCAGGCCGCGACTACGTCGCGGATTCCGTGGTGACGGACGTCGATCCCGGTTTCTCCTACCGGTTCGCGGGGGCCGGAACGATCGGCGGCTTGAGCGGTGGTCGCACGGTGCGGGCCGGCAACGCCGGGGCGGGCGCCGTGTTCACCTACGCCATCGAGCTCGCGCCCAAGGGCGGGTTGCGCCTGCTGGGCCCGCTGCTGGGTCCGGTCGTCCGCTCTGGGCTGAAGCAGGATCTCCGCAAGCTCAAGACGTTGCTCGAGGGCGACCGATAGCTCGCTCGGCGCAGCCACCGCGAAGCACGGCGCGGCAGGACCGCCACGCCCAGCGCGCGCGTCGCCTCGGCGCCGCCGGCGTGGCGCTGGTTCTCGGCGCGGCGGTCGCGGTCGAGCGATGGGGAAGCCGCTCGCGAGCCACCCCGGCGGAGCGTCGCGGCGCGCTGCCCGGCGACGACGTCGTTGTCGACGCGACGTGGCAGCTGACGCGCGCCATCACCGTGCACCGGCCCGCGCGGGACGTCTGGCCGTGGCTCGTGCAGATGGGTTACCCCGCCTATCGCGCCGGCTGGTACGCGCCCTATTGGCTGGACCGCGTCGTGTGGGGCACCAAGGACCGCAGCGCGGACCGCATCGTCCCGGAGCTCCAGGACCTGGCCGTCGGCGATCGGGTGCCGGACAGCCTCGATGGATCGGCGTACTTCACGGTCGTGCGCATCGAGCCGGCGCAGCTGCTCGTGCTCCACTCGACGACACACGTCCTGAAGCCGTACACCGACCTCAGCTTCGTCTGGATCTTCGCGCTGCGCGATCAGGGCGATCGCACGCGCCTGGTCATCCGCGCCCGCGCCAGCTACTCGCCGGTGTGGCCGGCGCCGCTGGTCAAGCTGTTCTTCTCGACGGTGATGGCGCTCGGCGACTTCTGGGAAGCCGGCGCCATCCTCGGCGGCGTCAAGCGACGCGCGGAAGGGTCCCCGGCGTCGTCGTCCGTCGCGCCGTCGCCCGCCCCGCTGGACGCTGCTTGACCGTCCGCGTCGTGGGCGCGCCGCAGGCGCGCCGCCGCCCCGTCGGCCTCGCGCTCGAGCTCCGCGAGGCGGCGGAGGTCACCGCGACCGAGGTAGACGCGGCGCCGATAGAGCGCCACGCGCTGGCGGGCGTGGTCGGCCAGCGCCTTGAGCTCGGTGACCGATGGCTCATGCGTCGGCATCGCGTCGGCTCGCTGCGCCGTGGGCCGGCTCAGTCGAACTCGGTCACGGCATACACCCGCTTGCCGATCAGCAACGCGGGCGCATCGGCATCCGCCGTCGTGAAGACCCCGTAGGGCAGGTGGCGACCGAGGTCCAGGATCGCCACCACGGTCTCGCCGTCGACCGGGTTGAGCTCCCCGACCTCGATGGTCGAGTCTCGGCCGGCGAGGCGGCAGGCGAGCCCCTGGATGCGGCTGTCGGTCGGCTCGAATCCGGTCGCCGACCGCGCGCACGCCTGCAGCCGACCGTACTCGTGCTCCTGACGCTGGGCATCGACGCCCGGGAGGAAGAACGAGTTCGCTGTCGCGAGATGAGGGCTAGCGGCGATCAGCACATGCTACTCGTCGGCGACCGGCGGCGAGCGCGCGCAGCGCTGGTCGCGCCCCGCCGACGACTACAGTCCATCGCACACGCCGCGCAAATCGCACGGCATCAATCAGTGCACGCGTCCGCAGTCGTTGCCATCGGCACCCTCCGCGCTTCGCCCGCACAGGAGGTCACCTCAATGGCAACTGGAACCGTCAAGTGGTTCAGCGACGAGAAGGGTTTCGGCTTCATCACGCCCGACGACGCAGGCAAGGACCTGTTCGTCCATCACCAGGCGATCAGCGGCGAGGGCTACAAGTCGCTCGCCGAGGGGGCCAAGGTGTCCTATGACGCCGAGCCCGGCGACAAGGGCCCGAAGGCGGTCAACGTCGCAGTGATCTAGTCCCCACGGGGATCTGCAGGACGCGACGGCCCGCGCGAGCGGGCCGTCGTTCGTTCTGGGCGGCGCCGTGGTTTCGCTCGCCGAGCTGCGTGAGCCGCTCAGGCTCCTGCGCCGAGCAGCCGGCACATCAGCGCGACGGCCTGGGCGTCGGTGAGCTCCTGCTCGCGGGCCAGCGAGCGCCAGGTCGTGAACGCGAGCGCGTGCCCGATGGCGGCGCGCACCTCGCGGCCGCGCCGGCGCCGGCCGCGCAGGAGCGTGTCGCGCCCGGCCTCGAGGTATGCCCGCAGCGCCGCGATCCCCGGTGCGATCGAGGGCACCACGGCCTCGTCGCGCAGGACGTTGTCGAGCATCAGCTCGCCGCGTCGGTAGTAGGCGTAGAGCTCGGTCAGCGCCGTGCGCAAGCGCTCGTCGGGGTCGGCGATCGCGGCCCACGACTCCAGGGCGGGCGGCGGGTTGGCCGCGCTCCAGTGCGCCGTGCAGGCGGCGAACAGCGCGGGCTCGTCGGGGAAGTGGCGGTAGACGGTCGAGCGGCGCACGCCGGCGTGCTCGGCGACTGCGCTGATCGACGTGCGGGCCGGTCCCACGGAGCCGTGCAGCGCGACGGCGCTCTCGGTGATGCGCATGCGCGTCCGCGCCTCGTCCTCGGCGCGCTTGGTCTTCCGGTAGGGGCGCTTTTCGTCGGTCAGCACTGTCCGTCAATATTGACACAGCGCGCAGACGGCTGTAGGTTCGTTGAACATCACTGTCCAACAAAAAGGACGCGCAGCCATGCAGAGCACCGCAGCGAAGATCGTCGGCCCGCAGGACGGCAAGGCTGGGAGCCTCGGCAGCATCGGCGTGCGGTTCATGATCGACGGTGGCGAGTCCGGTGGCGGCTTCTCGCTCGTCGAGCATCCGATGCCGCCACGCGCGCTGGCCGCCCCGCTGCACCGCCACAACCGCGAGGACGAGTACAGCTTCGTGCTCGAGGGTCGGATGGGCGCGCTGCTGGGCGACGAGGTGGTCGTCGCCGGCCCCGGTGACCTCGTCTTCAAGCCGCGCGGCCAGTGGCACACCTTCTGGAACGCCGGCGACGAGCCCGCGCGCATCCTCGAGGTCATCTCGCCGGCGGGCTTCGAGCGCTTCTTCG
>DAIOGP010000135.1:0-1635 GCA_036745135.1 Solirubrobacteraceae bacterium | reverse complement strand
GAGCCCGCGCGCATCCTCGAGGTCATCTCGCCGGCGGGCTTCGAGCGCTTCTTCGACGAACTCGTCGATCTCGGTGGAGCCGTTGCGCCGGGGCCGGAGCAGTTCGCCGAGCTATGCGCGCGCTACGCGCTCGACATGGACCCGAGCAGCGTGCCCGGGCTCATCGAGCGCTTCGGGGTGACGTTCCCGGGGCACTAGGTGATCGGCCTCGCGCGCCCTGGTGGGCGCTGGCCGAGCGGCCATCGCGCCGTGGACGCACGCGACGTTGCGCGAGCGGACGTCGCCGCCAAGGAAGCGTGGGTCGGATGGATCGAGCACAGGGTGTGACGCGGCCGGCTGACGCGCGCGGCGCGCAGCCGCCCGTCAGGCGGTGCCGGCCGGCGCCGCGTCCGCCGCGGCCGTGACGCGGTTGCGTCCCGCCGCCTTCGAGGCGTAGAGCGCGCGATCGGCGGCGCGCACGAGCGCGTCGGCGTCGAGGGCGTCGCGCGGGAAGGTGGCGATGCCGAGGCTGGCGGTGACGCGCGGCGAGCCGGGGGCTTCGGCGACGGCATGGCGCAGGCGCTCGGCTGCGACGCGCGCCTCGTCCTCGTCCGTGCCGGGCAGCAGGACGGCGAACTCCTCGCCGCCGTAGCGTCCGGCGAGCTCGCCGGCGCGTGAAACGCCGTCGAGCTGACGCGCGACGCGGCGCAGCACGTGGTCGCCGACCTGATGGCCGTGAGCGTCGTTGACGGCCTTGAAGTGGTCGATGTCGAGCATCACGAGCGTCAGCTGCCGCCCGTCGCGTGCGGCGCGCGCGATCTCGCGGCCGAGCGCCTCGTGCACGGTCGCGTGGTTGGCCAGGCCGGTCAGCCCGTCGGTCGCCGCCATCGCCTGCACCTGCTCGAGCAGCCAGGCGTTGCGCAGCGCGAGGGACCCGTACGCTGCGAAGCGCTCGAGCATGCCCACGACGCGTCGCTCGATGCGGGTTCCCTGCAGCGTGCGCTCGACGACGAGCACGCCGATCGCGTGTCCCTCGGCGGTGAGCGGCACCATCACGAGGTTGCGCGCGTCGGGCAGCAGCGCCGCCAGCAGCCCGTCGGCGTCGCCGTCGAGCCAGCCGACGAGGCGTGTGCGCCGCGAGGCCCGCACCTCGCTGACCAGCGAGTCGGGTCCCGGCGTGGCCCGCGCCGCGTCGGCCGTCTGCACGCCGTGCGCAGCCAGCAGGCGGAGCTCGCCGCCGTCGGGCGCGCCGAGCACGACGCCGCGGTCGATCTCGAACGTCTCGACGGCGTGCTCGAGCAGCACCGCCGCGGTGGCGGCCGAGCCGGTCGTCTGCTCGAGCTGCTCGGCCATCGTGGCCAGCGCCTCGATGTCGTAGCGGCGCCGGCGCAGCTCGCGCTCGTTGACGGCGGAGAAGTGCGCGGTCGCGATGGCGGCGAGCCACAGCACCGCCGTGAAGCCGACGAGCTGGCCGAAGGGGGTGCCGGGGGCGACGTCGCCCTGGTCGAGCGGGCGCAGCACGTGGCCCTGCCGCGCGTAGTAGACGACGAGCAGCAGCAGCGAATGCCACAGCGCGATCTTGATGCCGGTCCGGTAGGAGGCCAGCAGCGCCACCGCGATGACGTGCAGGATGATCAGGTAGCGCAGCGGGCTGCC
>DAIOGP010000134.1:0-4929 GCA_036745135.1 Solirubrobacteraceae bacterium | reverse complement strand
CGACACGCGGATTATGATTCCGCTGCTCTAACCGACTGAGCTACTCCGGCGGGGATCGGCAATCTTAGAGGCCTCGCGTAGGCTCCCGCCCGCCGCATGGAAGACCTCGAGCTCGCAGTCCAGACCGTCGTGCGCCGCTGCCTCGGCGTGCGCGCCGGCGAGCAGGTGCTCGTCGTCACCGATCCCGCGACCGAGGGGCTTGGTCGCGAGCTGTGGGCGGAGGCGCAGGCCGCGGGCGCCGACGCCGTGCTCGCGCTTATGGACGAGCGCGCCGAGGACGGCACCGAGCCGCCGCCGGCGGTCGCCGCCGCGCTCGCCGCCGCCGACGTGTTCATCGCGCCGACCCGCCGCTCGCTCTCGCATGCGCAGGCGCGCAAACGGGCCTCGGAGGCCGGCGCGCGCGGGGCGACGCTGCCCGGCGTGACCGCCGACATGCTCGCGCGCCTGATGAGCTGCGACTTCGACGTGCTGCAGGCCCGCAGCCGCGAGCTCGCGCGGCTGCTCGACGAGGCGGACGAGGCGCACATCACCTGCCCGCGGGGCACCGACCTGCGCCTCGACCTGCGCGGGCGCGCCGGCCTCCCGGACGACGGCGACCTCACCGCCCCGGGCGCCTTCGGCAACCTGCCCTGCGGCGAGGGCTTCATCGCGCCGGCCGGGGGCGAGGGGACCGTCGTCGCGTCCTCGCTCGCCGTGCTCGGGCTCCCGCCCGAACCGGTCGCGCTGACCGTCGCCGGCGGCCGGCTCGCGGCGGCCACGAGCGTCGCAGGCGACGCCTTCCTCGCCCAGCTGACCGCGCACGGCGACGCGGGCACGAACCTCGCCGAGCTCGGCATCGGCACGAACGAGCGCGCGACGCTGACCGGCAACGTGCTCGAGGACGAGAAGATCCTCGGCTCGATCCACGTCGCGTTCGGCGCGAGCGCCGGGATCGGCGGCACCGTCTCGGTCCCGATCCACCTCGACGTGGTCGTGCTCGAGCCGACGGTCGAGATCGGCGGCACGCGCGTGCTCGACGCCGGCCGCATGCTGCTGTGAGCGCGCTCGACTCCGTCCTGCTGGCCGTCCCCAACGTCTCCGAAGGCCGCGACCTCGACGTCCTCGACGCGATCGGCGACGCGTTCGTGGCCGGCGGCGCGCGGCTGCTCGACGTCCACGCCGACCCCGACCACAACCGCGCCGTGTTTACGCTCGCCGGCGCCCCGGGCGCGCTCGCGCCGGCGCTGCTCGCGGGCGCGCGGGAGACCGTCGCGCGGATCGACCTGCGCGCCCACGCCGGCATCCACCCGCTCGTCGGCGCGCTCGACGTCGCCCCGCTCGTCCACCTCGACCACGCGCGCCGCGGCGCGGCCTGCGCCGAGGCACTGGTGCTCGCGGACCTGCTCGGCGCGGAGCTGGCGCTGCCCGTGTTTCTCTACGGCGTGCTCGCGAACGCCCGGACTCGCCACGAGCTGCGCCGCGGCGGGCTGCCCGCGCTCGCGGCGCGGATGGAGCGGGGCGAGCTCCGACCGGATTTCGGGCCCGCGGCGCCCCACGCGAGCGCCGGCGCGACGCTCGTCGCCGCGCGCCCGCCGCTCGTGGCGTTCAACCTCGAGCTCGCCCCGCCCGCGACGCTCGAGGACGCCCAGGCGATCGCCGCGCGCGTGCGCGAGGGCGGCGAGCAGGGGCACGTCGGCGTGCGCGCGATCGGGCTGTGGCTTGAGACGAAGGCCGTCGCGCAGGTCTCCTTCAACGTCGAGGACCCGGTGGCCACCCCGCTCGCGAGCCTCGTCGCGGCCGTGGGCGCGTACGCGCCGATCGCGGCCGCCGAGCTCGTCGGCCTCGCGCCGCGCGCCGCCTTCGACGGCTTCCCCGCCGATGTGCCGATCCCGGGCTTCGATCCCGCCCGGCACCTGCTGGAGAACGCTCTAAGCTCCTAGGCCCGATGGCTCAGACGAAGCGCAAGCGCCAGACCAAGCACCGCGGCACGCCGGCCGGCACGATCGAGGCGCGCGGCCGCACGGGCCGCAAGCCGACGAAGGACGAGCGCAAGGCGAGCTCCCGGGAGCTCGCGGCGCGCCGGCGCGAGGAGCGCCTCGGCAAGCCGCCGACGTGGCGCGGAGCGTTCAAGAAGGCGGCGCCCGCGGCGATCCTGTTCCTCGTCGCCTCGACCCTGCTGCTGAGCTCGCCGCTGATCGCCAAGGTCGCGATCTCGGCCTTCTTCCTCGTCTTCTACGTGCCGCTCTTCTACTACACGGACCTGTTCGTCTACCGCCGCCACCAGAAGCGCCGCGCGCAGCAGACGAACAAGGAGGCGTCGTAGGTGGGCGGGCGGCGCCCGCTCCCCGGCCGGCCGCGGAGGCGCTGATGGACGTGCGCATGTTCACCGTCGGCCCGGTGGCCGAGAACTGCTTCATCGTCAGGCGCGACGGCGCGAGCAAGGCGATCGTCATCGACCCCGGCGAGGAGCCCGACCGCCTGGCGCACGCGCTCGACGAGCTCGACCTCGAGGTCGAGGCGATCCTGCTCACGCACACGCACTTCGACCACGTCGGCGCCGTCGCGCCGCTCGCGCGGGCGACCGGGGCGCCCGTGACGTGCCCGGCGCTCGAGACGCGGGTGCTCGCGAACATCATGGACTTCGTCCCCTGGGAGGGCTTCGGCCCGTTCGAGAGCTACGAGGCGGACGCGACCGTCGCGGGCGGCGAGCGCCTGACGCTCGCGGGCTTCGAGATCGACGTGATCTTCGTCCCCGGCCACAGCCCGGGCCACGTCGCCTACTCGATCGTGGACGAGCTGGCGCTGTTCTCGGGCGACGTCCTCTTCCAGGGCTCCGTCGGGCGCACGGACCTGCCCGGCGGCGACCACGCGACGCTGCTCGCCTCGATCCGCACGCTCGTCGAGACGCTCGACCCCGAGACGCGCGTCTACCCGGGCCACATGGGCCTCACGACGCTCGGCCGCGAGCGCGCGACGAACCCGTTCCTGCGCGAGCTCGCGACCAGGTGAGCGCGCCCGTCCAGGCGCCCCGCGGCACCTTCGACGTGCTGCCCGCCGACGCGCGCCGGCGCACGCTGATCGAGGGCGCCGCCCGCAAGGTGCTCGAGGCGGCGGGCTACGAGCGGATCGAGACGCCGGCGTTCGAGTCGACCGAGCTGTTCGCGCGCGGGGTGGGGGAGGCGACCGACGTCGTCCAGAAGGAGATGTACACGTTCGACGACGGCGGGGGGCGCTCGCTGACGCTGCGCCCCGAGGGCACCGCGCCGATCTGCCGCGCCTACGTCGGCCACGGGATGCACAAGCTCGCGCAGCCGGTGAAGCTCTGGTACCTCGGCAGCTACTTCCGCCACGAGGCGCCGCAGGCGGGCCGCTACCGCCAGTTCTGGCAGGTCGGCGCGGAGGCGCTCGGCTCCGACGACCCGGCCGTCGACGCCGAGTCGATCGCGCTGCTCGCGGAGCTGCTCGCCGAGCTGGGCGTGCGCGGGCTGCGGCTGCGCCTGTCGAGCCTCGGCGCGCACGACACCCGCGCCGCCTACCGCGAGGAGCTCCAGGCCTACCTGCACGCGCACGCGGACCGGCTCGCCGCGGAGGTTCGCGCGCGGATCGAGCTCAACCCGCTGCGCGCGTTCGACTCGGGCGATCCCGGCACCCAGGCCGTGATGGCCGACGCGCCGCTGCTGCTCGACCGGCTCGGCGACGAGGACCGCGCGCACTTCGCCGCGGTGCGCGCGCTGCTCGACGACGCCGGCCTCGCCTACGAGGTCGACGGCACGCTCGTGCGCGGCCTCGACTACTACACGCGCACGGTCTTCGAGTTCACGAGCGACGAGCTCGGCGCGCAGAGCGGCGTCGGCGGCGGCGGGCGCTACGACGGGCTCGTCGAGCTGCTCGGCGGGCCGCCGACGGCGGGCATGGGCTGGGCCGCGGGCATCGAGCGGATCATGCTCGCCGCCGGCGAGCAGCCCCAGGCGCCGAGCCCGGTCGACCTCTATGTCGCCTACGTCGGCGCCGCGCACCGCGGCGCCGCCTTCGGCCTCGCGACCGACGCGCGCCGCGCCGGCCTGCACGCGCACCTCGAGCTCGCGGGCCGCGGGCTCAAGGGGCAGCTCAAGCACGCGGACCGCATCGGCGCCCGCTACGTTGCGCTGCTCACCGACGAGGGGACGGCGCTGAAGGACATGGAGAGCGGCGAGCAGCGCGAGGTCGAGCGCGACGGCGTGATCGCCGCCATCGGGCGGGTCTCGCTGTGAAACCGCCGCGCGCGAACGGCTTCCGCGACAGCTGGTGCGGCGAGCTCTCGGCCGCGCGCGCCGACGCGCCGGCGCAGGTCGCCGGCTGGGTGCACCGCCGGCGCGACCACGGCGGGCTGATCTTCATCGACCTGCGCGACCGCAGCGGGATCGTCCAGCTCGTCTTCGACCCCGAGGACGCGACCGAGGCCCACGCGCAGGCGCACCGGCTGCGCTCGGAGGACGTCCTCAGCGCGCGCGGCACGGTCGTGCGCCGCGCGCCGGAGAACGTCAACCCGAACATCCCGACGGGCGAGGTCGAGCTGCGCGTCGCGCACGCCGAGCTGCTCGCCGACGCGGACACGCCGCCCTTCCCGATCGACGAGGACGGCCCCGTCGAGGAGACGCTGCGCCTCACGCACCGCGCGCTCGACCTGCGCCGCGACCGCATGCGCCGCGCGATCGAGCTGCGCCACACGGTCAACCGCACGATCCGCGAGCACCTCTCCGCGCAGGACTTCCTCGAGATCGAGACGCCGATCCTCACGCGCTCGACGCCCGAGGGCGCGCGCGACTTCCTCGTCCCCGCGCGGCTGCAGCCGGGCTCGTGGTACGCGCTGCCGCAGTCGCCGCAGCTGTTCAAGCAGCTGCTGATGATCGCCGGCTTCGAGCGCTACTTCCAGATCGCGCGCTGCTTCCGCGACGAGGACCTGCGCGCCGA
>DAIOGP010000133.1:0-4999 GCA_036745135.1 Solirubrobacteraceae bacterium | reverse complement strand
GCGACAACGTCGGCGACTGCGCCGGCATGGCCGCCGACCTGTTCGAGACCTACGCGGTCACCGCGGTCGCCGTGATGCTGCTCGGCGTGATCACGTTCCGCGCCGAGAACGCCACGCAGGTCGCCATGTACCCGCTCGTGCTCGGCGCCGTCTCGATCATCGCGTCGATCATCGGGACGTTCGCGGTGCGCTCGCGCGCCGGCAACGTCGAGCGCGCGCTCTACCAGGGTCTGATCGTCTCCGGCCTGCTGGCCGCCGGCGCGTTCTACCCCGTCACCCATTGGCTCATGGACGGCCTCAACTTCTCCGACGCGACGAAGCCGGCCGGCGGGGCGCCGAGCGTCTCGGACCTCTACATCTGCTCGCTGATCGGGCTGGCGGTCACGGCGTCGCTGTTCTTCATCACCGACTTCTACACGTCGACGCGCTTCAGCCCGGTGCGCAAGACGGCCAAGGCATCGGAGACCGGCCACGCGACGAACATCATCCAGGGGCTCGCGCAGGGCTTCCAGGCGACGGCGCTGCCGGCGCTCGTGATCGTCGGCGGCATCCTCGCCGCGGACGGACTCGCGGGCGTCTACGGCATCGGTGTCGCGGTGATGGCGCAGCTCTCGCTCTGCGGCCTGATCGTGGCGCTCGACGCCTTCGGCCCGATCACCGACAACGCCGGCGGCATCGCGGAGATGGCCGAGCTGCCCGAGGAGGTGCGCAACGTCACCGACCCGCTCGACGCCGTCGGCAACACGACGAAGGCGGTGACGAAGGGGTACGCGATCGGCTCGGCGGCGCTCGCCGCGCTCGTGCTCTTCGCGGCGTTCAAGGACGAGCTCCAGACGGAGCTCGGCAAGACGGTCGACTTCACGATCTCGGACCCGGCGGTGCTCGTCGGGCTGCTGATCGGCGGCATGATGGTCTACCTGTTCGCCGCGCTCTCGATGGAGGCCGTCGGCCGCGCCGGCGGCGCCGTCGTCGAGGAAGTGCGGCGCCAGTTCCGCGAGAAACCGGGGATCATGGAGGGCACGGAGCTGCCCGAGTACGCGACCTGCGTCGACATCGTCACCAAGTCCGCCCAGCGCGAGATGATCCTGCCCTCGCTGATCCCGATCGTCGTGCCGGTGATCGTCGGCCTGCTCAGCTACAAGGCGCTCGGCGGCCTGCTCGTGGGCGTGATCGTGGTCGGCCTGTTCGTCGCGGTCTCGATGACCTCCGGCGGTGGGGCCTGGGACAACGCCAAGAAGCTGATCGAGGACGGCGCGTTCGGCGGCAAGGGCTCCGAGGCCCACGCGGCGTCGGTCACCGGCGACACCGTCGGCGATCCCTACAAGGACACGGCCGGCCCGGCGATCAACCCGATGATCAAGGTCGCGAACATCGTCGCGCTGCTGATCATCCCGCTGATCGCCTGAGCCCGGATCGAGGCGGCGGCGGGGCGCGCGGCGGCGTGGCCGCGCTCGGTGACACCGGGGCGGCGGCCTTGGCGCCGAGCGCGGCCGCCCGCGGGCCTATGATCGGCGACGCCACGCATGGCTGAACGTCGTCTCCACGGCCTCGAGCGCGTGCTCGGGGTCAACGCGCTCTTCTCGACGGCCTACGGCAACGTTGGTTCGTCGATCTACTACGCGCTCGGGCTCGTCGCGTCGTACGCCCTTGGGCTGACGCCGGTCGTCTTCGTGATCAGCGGCGTGATCTTCTTCCTGACGGCCGCGACGTACGCCGAGGCGACCTCGATGTTCCCGGAGGCCGGCGGCTCGTCGAGCTTCGCCCGTCACGCGTTCAACGAGTTCTGGTCGTTCTTCGCGGCGTGGGGCCAGATGCTCAACTACGTGATCACGATCGCGATCTCGGCCTACTTCGTGCCGCACTACATCGGCGGGCTCTGGTTCGAGGCGCTGCGCCACGCGCCGGGCGACATCTACGCCGGGATCGGCGTGATCGTGGTCCTCTCCCTGATCAACGTCGTGGGCATCAAAGAGGCGGCGGGGCTCAACATCTTCCTCGCCGTCACGGATTTCATGACGCAGCTGCTGCTGGTGCTGGTCGGCTTCGTGCTCGTGCTGTCGCCCAACACGCTCGTGAGCAACGTGAGCCTCGGCGTCGCCCCGTCCTGGCGTGACTTCTTCGTCGCGATCCCGGTCGCGATGATCGCCTACACCGGGATCGAGACGATCTCGAACATGGCCGAGGAGGCCAAGGAGCACGAGACCACGATCCCGAAGGCCATCAACCGCGTCGTGATCGCCGTGTTCGCGATCTACGCGGCGCTGCCGGCCGTCGCGCTGTCGGCGCTGCCGGTGATCAAGGCGACCGCCGCCGACAGCTTCGCGCGGGAGGCCGGCGTCAAGGTCGGCGACTACTACACGAAGCTCGGCCTGAGCGAGGACCAGGGCGGGTTCTCCGGCGACCCGATCCTCGGGATCGTGCGCGCGATCGATCTCGGCGTCTTCCAGACGCCCGCGAAGATCTACGTCGGCGTGCTCGCCGCAACGATCCTGTTCATCGCGACGAACGCCGGCATCATCGGGGTCTCGCGCCTCGTCTACTCGATGGGACTGCACCGCCAGGTGCCCGACCGCATGCGCCAGCTCCACCCGCGCTTCCGCACGCCCTGGCTCGGGATCCTGCTGTTCGGCGCCATCGCCTGCGTCGCCGTGACATCAGGTCAGGCGACCTTCCTCGGCAACCTCTACGCCTTCGGCGCGATGCTCTCGTTCACGATCGCGCACGTGGCCGTCGTGCAGCTGCGCCTCACCCAGCCCGACCGCGCGCGGCCCTACAGCGGGCCGGGGACGCTGCGCGTCGCCGGACGCGAGCTGCCGCTGTTCGCCGTGCTGGGCGGGATCGGCACCGGCGCGGCGTTCCTGACCGTGACCGTGCTCTACACGCCCGTGGCGATCGTCGGCACCGGGTGGCTGGTCGTCGGCATGCTCGTTTTCCTCGTGTACCGTCGCAAGCTCGGGCTCGATCTGACGACCACGACGAAGGTCGCGATCCCGGCGCCCGTCGTCGAAGGGGAGGCCGAGTACGAGTCCGTGCTCGTCGTCTTCGAGGAGGGCGAGTACCTGCCCGAGCTGATGGCGACGGCGGCGCGCATGGCCGCCCGCCGCCGCCGCGGCATCCACGTGCTGGTGACGATCGAGGTGCCGAGCGTGAGCCCGATCGACGCCGACCTGCCCGAGCAGGAGCTCGCGGCGCAGGCCGTGATCGAGCAGGCCCGGCTCGCCGGCGGCCGGCGGGTCTCCGGGCACTGGGAGAAGGTCCGCGTCGGCGAGAGCGGGCGCCGCATCGTCGACGAGGCCGTCGAGCTGCGCGCCAAGGCGATCGTGATGCCGATGCCCCGCCGCACGGGCGGCGGCACGCTGTTCGGCCGCACGCTCGAGACCGTGCTCAGCGAGCGCCCGTGCCGTGTGATCATCGAGTTCGTCCCGCCGGCCGCGAGCGTCGGCGCGCGGCAGCGGCCTGCGACGGTTTCGTCCTAGAGTTCGGCGACGTGGGCCCCGACCGCCGCATCCATCGCTCGTCGACCCGCTTCTTCTCGGTCCTGATGGTGCTGGTCGGCGTGGCGATGGTCATCTCGACGGTCGCGCGCGGCGGCGGCCCGCTCGCGCTCGGCGTGGTCCTCGGCCTGCTGTTCGTGGCGGCCGGCGTCGGCCGGCTCTACGTCACGACGAGGACCTAGGACCGGTCGATGTTCCGCCGCAGCCTCGGCTCGCCCGCGCTGTTCGCCGTCCTCTACAGCGGCGTCGCCAGCTCGATCTACTTCGCGCTCGGCGTCGTGAGCAACCACGCGCTCGGGCTCACGCCCGTCGTCTTCCTGGGCGCCGGCTTCTTCTTCCTGCTCACGCTGATGACCTACATCGAGGGCGCCACGCTGCATCCCGAGCGCGGCGGCTCGACGAACTTCGCCCGCTACGCCTTCAACGAGCTGGTGAGCTTCGTCGCCGGCTGGGCCGTGCTGCTCGACTACGTGATCCTGATCGCGATCACGGCGTTCACGGCCACGAACTACCTCGGCACGTTCTGGAGCCCGCTGGGCGAGGGGGCCGTCGAGGCGCTGCTCGCGATCGCGATCATCGCGGTCGTCGCCGTCCTCAACGTGCGCGGCCTGAGCGCCGCCAGGTTCCAGTCGATCGCGCGCCTCGCGGTCATGGACCTCGTGCTCCAGGTGGTCGTGATCGTGCTCGGCCTGGCGCTGGTGTTCGACGCGAGCGCGCTCGTCGACCCGATCGACCTCGGACGCGCGCCGGGCTGGAGCGACCTCCTGTTCGCGTTCACGATCGCGACGGTGGCGTTCATCGGCGTGGAGTCGGCGGCCGGGCTCGCGCGTGAGGTCGCCGTCGACGCGCGCTCGCTCAAGCGCCTGATCGGCACCGGCACGGCGGCGACGATGACGACGTACGTCGGCATGGCGCTCGTCGCGCTGACGGCGCTGCCCGTCCGCGGCGGGCGAACCGAGCTCGGAAGTCGCAGCGGCGAGGAGGCGCCCGTGGTCGCGGTGGTCAACGCGTACCCGCATCGCGGGCCGGCCGACGCCCTGCACTACGTCGTCGCCGGCACGGCGAGCATCGTGCTGATCACGGCGTGCGCTTCGGCGATGCTCGGCCTCTCGCGCCTGGCGTACTCGCTCGCCACGAACCGCCAGATCCCCAGCGCCGTCGGCCGGCTGCACCCGACGCGCTCGACCCCGTACGTGATCATCGTGATCGCCGCCGTCCTCGCAGCGGCGCTGACGCTCACGGCCGACATCGAGTTCCTCGTCGGCATCTACGCGTTCGGCGCGCTGCTCGCGTTCACGATCGCGCACGTTTCGATCACCGTGCTGCGCTATCGGGAGCCCGACGGCGAGCGGCCGTTCCGCGTCCCGCTCTCGGTCCGCGTGGGCGGCGGCTCACTGCCGCTCCCGGCCGTCTTCGGCGCCGTCGCGTCGGCGTTCGCCTGGGCGAGCGTCGTGGTGACCCACGGCGGTGCGCGCATCGTCGGCATCGCGTGGATGGCCGCCGGC
>DAIOGP010000132.1:0-5010 GCA_036745135.1 Solirubrobacteraceae bacterium | reverse complement strand
GAGCTCGACCTGCGCGGCGTGCTCGGCTACACCGACTACTTCGTGATCTGCACCGGCAACACCGAGCGGCAGACGAAGTCGATCCACGACGGGATCCACGCGGGGATGAAGCAGGAGCACGGCATCCTGCCGCGCCGCGTCGAAGGCCTGCCCGAGGGTCGCTGGGTGCTGATGGACTACCTCGACGTGATCGTCCACATCTTCACGCCCGAGACGCGGAGCTTCTACCGCCTCGAGCAGCTCTGGGGCGAGGCTCCGGCGCGGACGGTCGAGGCAGCCTCGGCCTGAACGACGTAGGCCGCCCCGGAGGACGGCCTACGCGATGGAGCTAGCCGGGCTCGAACCGGCGACCTTCGCGCTGCCAGCGCGACGCTCTCCCAGCTGAGCTATAGCCCCGAGCTCGAACTGCGAAGCCCAGTTTATACCCGAGGCCTGATTGTTCCTCGCGGGCGCCAACCGCAGGAAGACCATCGTCTGGCCCTCGACCTGCGCCACCGGCAACGCATAGCACCGGTCGAGCTGCGGGCAGTACGCGGCGATGAGGTCGATCTCGCCGGCGGTGTACGTCCCCGCGACGTACCCGCGTGGGGTGTGCCGGGATGTGCGGGTGTTGACGCGAACGACGTCGCCCGTGCGCGGCGCCCACTTGCACTGGACGCGGAACAGGCGCGTGCCGACGTCGAAGATCAGGTCGTAGCGACGGCCCTCGCAGAGGGGCCGCGAGACCGCGAATCCGAGCTCGATCGCGTCGGCGGCGATCTTCGCCTCCGCGATGTTGCCCTTGTCGGTCGGCGTGAGCATCGACGCGAACACTAGTTCCCCTCGACGACGGAAAAGCGGTGTGACGAAGCTCGGGTCGCCGGGCAGCGGCTACGGCCGCGGCATGAACTCGGGCACGTCGAACTCGTCGGTGGCGCTCGGCCGCGAGCTGGCGGCGCGGGGTGCCTCGATCTTCCCCAGCAGCTCGCGGTGGGCGGCCCTCACGTTGCCCATCAGGCGGTCCGCGTTCGTGCGCAGCGAGTCGCCGAGGGCGCGCAGGTTGCCCGCTAGCTCGGTGCCTTCCTCGAGCACCTCGGCAGCCGCCACGCGCGCCTCCTCGAGCAGCTCGCGCGCCTCGACCTCGGCGGCGGAGCGCGTCGTCTCGGCGTAGGCGTCCGCCACGCGGAGCTTCTCCGTGGCCTCGGCCTCGGCCTCCGCGACCAGCTGGGTCGCGTTTCGCTCCGCCTCCGCGCGGGCGGCCGCCGCGGCGCGGCCGGCCTCCTCGCGCAGGGCCGTCGCCTCGACCTGGGCGGCGCTCAGGATCTCCTCGGCCTCGGATTCCGCGGCGCGCACGCGATGGTCGGCCGCGCGATCGGCCTCGGCGATGCGCGCGTCGGCGCGCGCCTCGGCGGCGGCCCGCAGCTCCGCCGCGGCGCGCTCGGCGGCCTCGACGATCGAGCCCACGCGCTCGGCGGCGGAAGCCGCGGCCGCGCTGCGCGGCGCGGGTGCGCGCGGGTCGGCGGGCGGTGGCGTCCCCGGCTGCTGTGGCGGGTCGGGCATCGCGCCTGATGCTAGACGGGCGCGGACCCAGCGCCGAACCGCTGCAAGTCCGTGTTCAGCGGCGCACCAAGCGGGCACGCGGGGCGACGACGGTAACCTGCCGCTCCCATGTCGGAACGCCAGTACGAACCGCACGCGCTCGAGGCCAGGTGGCAGGCCGTGTGGGCCGCCGAGCACACGTGGGAGGTCACCAACGAAGCCGACGACCGCGCGAAGTCCTACGTCCTCGAGATGCTGCCCTACCCGAGCGGCGAGCCCCACATGGGCCATCTCAAGGTCTACTCCGTCGGCGACGCGATCGCGCACTTCCATCGCCGCACCGGGCGGCGGGTGCTGCACCCGATGGGCTACGACGCGTTCGGGCTGCCGGCCGAGAACCACGCGATCAAGACTGGCGTGCACCCGCGCGAATCGACCTGGGAGGCGATCGCGGAGTTCCAGCGCCAGTTCCGCGCGTGGGGGATCTCGATCGACTGGACGCGCGAGTTCGCGACGTGCGAGCCGCGCTACTACCGCTGGACGCAGTGGCTGTTCCTCAAGCTCTACGAGCGCGGCCTCGCCTATCGCAACGAGGCCGCGGTCAACTGGTGCCCCAACGACGCGACCGTGCTCGCCAACGAGCAGGTCATCGACGGGCGCTGCGAGCGCTGCGACTTCGAAGTCGAGGCCCGGCAGCTCGAGCAGTGGTTCTTCCGCATCACCGACTACGCCGACCGCCTGCTCGACGACCTCGGCACGATCGACTGGCCCGAGCACGTGGTCACGATGCAGCGCAACTGGATCGGGCGCTCGGAGGGGGCGGAGGTCGCGTTCCGCTGCGAGGAGCTGGGCATCGACTACTCGGTCTTCACGACCCGCCCGGACACGCTCTTCGGGGCGACGTTCTTCGTCATGGCGCCCGAGCACCCCGACGTCTACAAGCTCGCCGCCGGGACCGAGCACGAGCAGGAGGTGCACGACTACGTCGCGCACGCGCTGAGCGAATCGAGCGAGGAGCGCGGCGCCGAGCGCGCGAAGACCGGCGTGGCGCTGGGGCGCACGGTCACGAACCCGGTCAACGGCGAGCAGCTGCCGATGTTCGTCGCCGACTACGTCCTCATGGAGTACGGCACCGGCGCGATCATGGCCGTGCCGGCCCACGACGCCCGCGACTTCGAGTTCGCCCAGCGCTTCGGCCTGCCGGTCCGGCGCGTGGTCGGCGGCGAGCACGAGCTGCCCTACGTCGGCGACGGCCCGGTCGTCAACTCGCACGCGGACTTCGACGGGCTCAACAACCGCGACGCCGTCGGCAAGATCACGGACTGGCTCGACCGCGAGGGCAAGGGCCACGCCTCGGTCAACTACCGGCTGCGCGACTGGCTGCTCTCCCGCCAGCGCTACTGGGGTTGCCCGATCCCGATCATCCACTGCGAGCGCTGCGGGACGGTGCCCGTCCCCGAGGAGGACCTTCCGGTCGAGCTCCCCGACGTCGAGGACTACGCGCCGAAGGGGCGCTCGCCGCTCGCCGCGGCCGAGGACTGGGTCGCGACGCGGTGCCCGCAATGCGGCGAGCCGGCCCGGCGCGAGACCGACACGATGGACACGTTCGTCGACTCCTCCTGGTACTTCCTGCGCTACTGCGACGCCGGCAACGACGAGGCGCCGTGGGACCCGGCGGTGCTGCGCGCGTGGCTGCCGGTCGACCAGTACATCGGCGGCGTCGAGCACGCGATCCTGCACCTGATGTACGCGCGCTTCTTCTGCAAGGCGCTGGCGGACATGGAGCTGCTCGACGTCGAGGAGCCGTTCGCGCGGCTCTTCACGCAGGGGATGATCACGCGCGACGGCGAGAAGATGTCGAAGTCGAAGGGCAACGTGATCAGTCCGCGCGAGTACGTCGATCGCTACGGGGCCGACACGGCGCGCTGCTACATCCTGTTCATCGGTCCCCCGAACCAGGACGCCGACTGGTCGGACGAGGGCGTCGAGGGCGTGCACCGGTTCCTCGCGCGGCTCTGGCGGCTCGGCGCCGAGCTCGCCGAAACGACCCGCGCCAACGCGCCGCCGGCGCCGGAGGACGCCGAGGGCCCCGACCTCGAGCTGCTGCGCAAGGCGCACTGGGCGATCGACAAGGTGACGCGCGACCTCGACGGGCGCTTCGCGTTCAACACCGCGATCGCGGCGGTGATGGAGCTCGTCAACGACTGCTACCGGCTGCGCCAGCAGGCGGGCGCCGGCGCGCTCCGCTTCGCCGCGGCGACGGCCGGCTCGCTCGTCTTCCCGTTCGCGCCGCACACGGGCGCCGAGGTCTACGAGCTGCTGACGGGCGCGCGCGTGTGGGAGGAGCCGTGGCCCGCGCCCGACTCGCAGCTGCTCGAGCGCGACACCTACGAGCTGGTGTGCCAGGTGAACGGCAAGGTGCGCGACCGCGTCGCGGCCGCGACCGCAGCGACGGACGACGAGCTCCTGGCGCTGTGCCGGGCGGCGCCGAACGTCGTCGCGCACATCGACGGCAAGCAGGTCGTCAAGGAGATCGTCGTGCCCGGCAAGCTCGTCAACCTCGTCGTGCGCTGAGCGCTCCCGGCCGCCGCGCGTGGCGCGCCGACGCGTGACACTCGCGCCGCGGTTACGGCGCTCCGCGCAGCACCCGTGACGCGCCCGCGCTCCTAGCCTCGCGCGCATGCCCGAGGTCTCGCGCCCGCAGCTCGCCGTGTACCTCGCCGCGGCGGTCGCGATCGCGCTGATCGGCGCGCGCTACCTGCACGAGCGCGCGGCGAGCGCGGTCGGCGCGGCAGCCTCGGCGGGGACGCCGCGGGGCTCCGATTCGACGCGCGGCGTCAGGCTCGAGCGCGCGAGCGGGGGCGGCGTGGTGGTCCACGTCGTCGGCGCGGTGCGCCGGCCCGGCGTCTATCGGCTGAAGGCCGGCGCCCGCGTCGACGAGGCAGTGCGGCGCGCCGGCGGCCCGCTGCGCGGCGCCGAGCTCTCGGGCCTGAACCTCGCCTCGAAGCTCGAGGACGGGCGCCAGGTGCTCGTCCCGCTGCGCGCGGGCGCCGCCGCCGGCGCACGCGCGGGCGCCGCTGCGCCCGCGCCCGCCGCGGCGAGCGGCTCGGATCCTGCCGCGGCCGCGGCCGCCGGCGGCGCCGCCGCGCCGGGGGCGTCCGGGCCGATCGACCTCAACACGGCAACGCTCGAGCAGCTCGACACGCTCGCGGGCGTCGGGCCGGCGACCGCGCAGAAGATCCTCGCCTACCGCCAGCAGCACGGCGGCTTTCGCTCCGTGGACGAGCTCGACCAGGTGCCGGGGATCGGCGCGAAGAAGCTCGCCGCGCTGCGCCCGCTCGTGCGCGTGTGAGCGGCCGCCGGCGGCCGGCTCGGCGGTGGACCGCGGTCGGCGCCGCCGCGCCGCGCCGCGTCAGCGCCGCGCGCGCGGCGCTGCGCCGCCATCCGCGCCACCTCGCCCTCGGAGCGCTCGTCGCGGGCCTGCTCGCCGGG
>DAIOGP010000131.1:0-5056 GCA_036745135.1 Solirubrobacteraceae bacterium | reverse complement strand
GCGCCGCGCGGAGCGGCAGGTAGACCACCGCGAGCCGGCTCTCGGCGCCCGAGATCCCCGCCTCGTCGACCACCAGGAAGTACTGCGGCGCGACGCCTACGCCCGTATACCCGAGCGTGCCGAGGCCCGCCAGGCGGATCCGGCCGCTCGCGGGCAGCCGGTAGTGGTGCGCGAAGTTCCAGTCGAGCACCGCCGCGTCGGCAGCGTGTCCGGCGACCAGGCCGCGGCCGGCCTTGACGGCGACGGCGTCGACGGTCTGGCCGCCGGCGCGCACCGGGATCCCCACGAGCCGCGCCGGGAGCAGCACCGGCTCGCCGGGTCGCGAGGCGTCGATCTGCGACGGGGCGATCAGCCGCTCCTCGGCCCCGGCGACGCTGTCCGCGGGAAGCCGGCGCAGCGCCGCGCGCAACCGGCCGGCCGCCACGAACGCGCCGTCGGCGAGATCGATCCTGAGGTCGTGCGCGCGCAGTGCCGCCAGGCTCCGATCGGCGGACCGCTCGCGCCACTCGCGCATCCCGCCGAGGCCCGCGAAGGCGCCGATGCCGACCGCGAGGATCAAGCCGGTCGCGAGGATCTGGATCCAGCGCGCGCGGAAGTCGCGCCAGGTCCAGCGGAACCAGAGCGCCCCCATCGCGGCTACCAGTGCAGCTCGGCGATGTCGGCCGGCTGCCCGCCGGGCGGCGGCCCGTCGCTCACCACGTGCCCGCTCGACAGCTCGATCACGCGGTGCGCGACGCGCGAGATCTCGCGGTTGTGCGTCACGACCAGCACGCAGCGCCCCTCGTGCGCCTGGTCGTGGAGCAGCTGCAGGATCTGCACGCCGGTGCGGAAGTCCAGCTCGCCGGTGGGCTCGTCCGCGAGCAGCACCGGCCTGCTTGCCGCCAGCGCGCGGGCGATCGCCACGCGCTGCTGCTCGCCGCCCGAGAGCTCGTGCGGGAAGTGGCGCAATCGCGCGCCGAGGCCGACCCGGTCGAGGCTCTCGGCCGCGAGGCGCCGGCTGTCGCGGCGGCCGGCGACCTCGAGCCCGAACTCGACGTTCTCGATCGCGGTCAGCGCCGGGAAGAGGTTGAACGTCTGGAAGACGAAGCCGATCGTCTCGCGGCGGAAGCGGCACAGCTCCCGGCGCGACGCGCCCGTGAGCTCGCGTCCGGCGACCACGATCCGGCCCTCGGTCGGGGCGTCGAGCGCCCCGATCAGGTTGAGCAGCGTGGTCTTGCCGCTGCCCGACGGACCGAGGATCACCGTGAACTCCCCCGGGAAGATCTCGAGCGTCACGTCCTCGAGCGCCGTCACGGACACCTCGCCGATCTCGTAACGGCGCGCGACCCGCTCGAGCCGCACGGCCGCGTCGGCGATCGCGCGGTCGGGCCCTGCCGGCTTCGGGGCGCGGGTCTGGGCCATGCCGCAACCGTACGGGCGCCTCGTCCGCCCGGCATCCGGCTCGCTCCGCGGGAGGCGCGCGGACAACTACCGAGGGCGCGTGGCGCGCCGGCGGTCGGGCGAGATGGGGTCAGCTCCGCCCGCACTCGCCGGCCCCGTGCCAATTGGCAGCGACCGCCGCTGCCAATTGGCCAAGCCCGCTCACACTCCGCGCCCAACCGCGGTTGCAGCAACATGCACGTCGTGGCGCAGCCCCTCCCCCCGTTCTGGTCGCTCGTCGAGGCCCACGGGCCCGAGCTGCTCGGCCACGCGCGGCGGCTCGCGGGGCCCACGGAGGCGGAGGACGTCCTCCAGGAGGCCTTCCTGCGCGCGCTGCGCGCGTACCCGCGGCTGCGCCACGGCGAGCACCTGCGCGCGTGGCTCTACCGGATCACCACGAACGTCGCCTTCGACCACGCGGCCCGCAACGGCCGCCGGCGCGAGCTGCCGCTCGACGCCGCGTCCGAGCCGGTGGCGCCACCCGACCGGGCCCCGGCGGCCGAGGACGACGCCTTCGCCGCGCTGATCGCGACGCTCCCCGAGGGGACGCGCGAGGCGCTCGCGCTGCGCTTCGTCGACGACCTGCCCTACGACCAGATCGCGCGCCGGCTCGGCTGCTCGCCGGCCGCCGCGCGCCAGCGCGTCTCGACCGCCGTTCGAACCCTGAGAGGAACCCTCGCCCCATGACGCCCCCCGCCCCGCTCTCCCCCGCGTTCCTCGACCGGCTCGCCACGGCCGCCGTCGGCGAGGGCCTGACCGACGCCGTCTACGCCAGCGTGTCGACCCCGGTCGGCCGCCTGCTCGTCGTCCAGACCGCCCACGGCGTGTGCCGGATCGCGTTCGCCTTCGAGCCCGAGGACCGCATCCTCGCCGACGTCGCCGCGCGGATCGGCCCGCGCGTGGTCGCCTCGCGCGACGCGACCGCCGCGGCGCGCGATGCGCTCGCCGCCTACCTCGAGGGCGAGGACACCGAGCTCGACGTGCCCGTCGACCTGGCGCTCGTGCGCACGCCCTTCCAGCGCACCGTCCTCGAGGGGCTGCGTCGCGTGCCGCGCGGCTCGGTCACGACCTACGGGGAGCTCGCCGTCGCGATCGGGCGCCCGAAGGCGACGCGCGCGACCGGCACGGCGCTCGGCCGCAATCCGGTGCCGATCGTCGTCCCCTGCCACCGCGTGCTGCCCCGCGGCGGGGGCGTCGGGGGCTACGGCGGCAGCGTCGGCAGCTACCTGGCCGGACCGCGCGTCAAGCGCGCGCTGCTCGAGCTCGAGGGCGCGCTCCCCGCCGGCGATCAGCTGAACTTCGCGAACGGCTCGTAGGCGCGCCCCGGCGCGCCGCCGACGCAGAGGAAGCGCAGGCCGCCCGGTCCGGCGACCGTCCGCCGCCGCGTACCGGGTGGGACGAGCACCACCGTCTCCGGCTCGAACTCGACCCGCTCGCCGTCGATCTCCAGCCACCCCGCCCCCGCGAGGTGCACGTAGAGCTCCTCCTGGCCGGTCCCGGCCTCGTCGTGCTCGGGCGTCGCGGCGCCCTCGGGGAAGTCGAAGATCTGCGCGCCGAACGCGGTGATCCCGAGGTCCTTGCGCACGAGCTTCACGGCGCCGCCGGCGCGGGACTCGAGCTCGTCGAAGCGCCTCTTCACGTAGGGCACGGCGGCAGCCTACCCGTCGGCCATACTGCGCCCGACCGAGGGAGGAGGCACCGCTGCAGCGCCGCTGGTGGACCCTCGTCGCCGTCTGCCTGGCGACGTTCATGCTGCTGCTCGACGTCACGGTCGTGAACGTCGCGCTGCCCCAGGTCGAGCGCTCGCTGCACGCCGACCTCGCCGGGCTCCAATGGGTGATCGACGCCTACGCGCTCACGCTCGCCGCGTTCCTGCTCAGCGCCGGCTCGCTCGGCGACCGGCTCGGCCGCCGGCGGCTGTTCACCGGGGGTCTGGCGGTGTTCGTCGCGGCGTCGCTGCTCTGCGGCCTCGCGCAGAGCACGCTCGCGCTCGACCTCGCCCGCGCGCTGCAGGGCGTCGGCGCGGCGAGCATGTACGCGACGTCGCTCGCGTTGCTCGCCCAGGAGTTCGCCGGCGCGCGCGAGCGCGGGATCGCGTTCGGCGTGTGGGGCGCGACCACCGGCGCGGCGATCGCGCTGGGCCCGCTCGTCGGCGGCGCGATCGTCGAGGCGCTCGACTGGCGCTGGATCTTCCTGCTCAACGTGCCGCTCGGGCTGGGGACGATCTGGCTGACGCTGCGGCGCGTCGGCGAGTCGCGCGATCCCGCCGCCGGCGCCATCGACGGCGGCGGGCTCGTGACGTTCAGCGGTGCGCTGTTCCTGCTCACGTTCGCGCTGATCCGCGGCAACGCCGAGGGCTGGGGCAGCGCGGCGATCGTGCTGCCGCTGGCCGCGGCGGCCGTGCTGCTCGCGGCGTTCGTGGCGATCGAGCTGCGCGCCGCCGCGCCGATGCTCGACCTGCGGCTGTTCCGGATCCCGGCGTTCACCGGCGTCGCGGCCGTCGCATACACGCAGTCGCTCGCGCTCTACCCGATGTTCCTCTACCTGGCGCTCTACCTCGAGGACGTGCTCGGGCACTCGCCGCTGCAGACCGGGCTGCGCTTCCTCCCGCTGACGGTCGTGCTGTTCCTCGTCGCGCCGTTCGCGGGGCGCGTCGCCGCGCGGCTCCCGCTGCGCGCGTTCCTCGGCACCGGCCTCGCGCTCGTCGGCGCGGGGCTGCTGCTGATGCACGGGCTCGACGCGACGTCCCACTGGACGGCGCTGCTCCCGGGCCTCGTCGTCGGCGGCTTCGGGGTCGGCCTGATCAGCCCGGCGCTCGCGACCGCGGCGATCGGCGTCGTCCCCGCCGCGCGCAGCGGCATGGCGTCCGGCATCAACAACACCTTCCGCCAGGTCGGCATCGCGACCGGCATCGCCGGGCTCGGCGCCGTCTTCCAGCACCGGATCGGCGCGACCGTGCTCGAGCGGCTGCCCGACTCCCCCGCGCGGATCCCGGACCTGATCGCGAGCGGCCGCACGCAGGTGGCGCTCGCTGCGGTCGCGCCGGGGGCGCGCCCGCAGCTGCGCGCGACCGCCGACGTCGCGTTCGTCGCCGGGCTCAACGACATCCTGCTGATCGCGGCGCTCGTCGCGCTCGCCGGCGCCGTCGCCGCGTTCGCGCTGATCCGCACGCGCGACTTCGCCCACGGCGCGGTGCCGTCGGACGCCGCAGCGGCGCCCGACCCGGCGCCCTACGCCGCGATCGGCAGCTCGAAGCGCCGCCGCACCCCGTAGAGCGTCGTGCGCTCAGCCGCGGGGCGCCCCGCGGCGTGCGCGGCGGCGATCAGGTCCGCCGGCTCGAGGCGCACCCCGTGGTAGGAGCCCGCGAGGCGCGAGATGTTCTCCTCCATCAGCGTGCCGCCGAGGTCGTTGACGCCCCAGCGCAGCGCCTCGGTCGCGGTCTCGAGCCCCATCTTCACCCACGACGCCTGGAGGTTCGGGATCGACCGGCCGAGCGCGAGGCGGAACGCGGCGGTGTGCTTGAGGTTCTCCTCGCGCGAGATCTCCTCGACGCCGTGCGTGCGCCCGAGCAGCGTGTGGAAGGGGATGAACGAGAGCGGCACGAACTCGGTGAAGCCGCCGGTGCGCTCCTGCAGCT
>DAIOGP010000130.1:0-5121 GCA_036745135.1 Solirubrobacteraceae bacterium | reverse complement strand
CGACGGCGAAGATCGTCTTGTACTCGAGCGAGCCCGTCGGGATGTCGCCCTTGCCCGTCGCTGCGATGAACGCGGTCATCGTCTGGTAGGACTCGCCGACCCGGATCCCGGTGTTCGGCAGGTTCCCCGCCGCGATCAGCGCGATCACCGTCTCGCCGACCGCGCGCGACGCGCCGAGCACGACCGCGGCCACGATGCCCGAGAGCGCGGCCGGGAAGACCACGCGCGAGGCGACCTGGCGGCGCGACGCGCCGAGGCCGTAGGCGCCCTCGCGCAGCGCGCCGGGGACCGCGGTCATCGCGTCCTCGGAGATCGAGGCGATCGTCGGCAGGACCATGATGCCCATCACGATCCCGGCCGCGAGCGCGTTGAAGATCTGGACGTCGGCGCTGAAGAGGCCGCGCAGCACCTCGGGCGTGAAGAACGTCAGCGCGAAGTAGCCGAAGACGACGGTCGGCACGCCCGCGAGGACCTCGAGCGTCGGCTTGAGGACCTTGCGGACGCCTGGCCGCGCGTACTCGCTGAGGTAGACCGCCGCGCCGAGGCCGAGTGGGATCGCGACGAGCAGCGCGATCGCCGACACGAGCACGGTGCCGTTGACGAGCGGCAGCACGCCGAACTTCGGGTCGCTGAACAGCGGCGTCCACTCCGTGCCGGTGAGGAAGTCGAGGATCGGGACGTCGCGGAAGAACAGGATCGTCTCGCCCAGCAGGGACGCGACGATCCCGACCGTCGTGAGGATCGAGAGCGAGGCCGCGCCGAACAGCGCGAGGCGGATGGCGCGCTCGCCGTGACGACGCCGGGTGGCGCCGAGGCCCAGGGCCTCGGCGCCACCCACGGCGATCGTCGTGTTGCCGGCCTCCACGGGCCTCTAGCCTGCCTTGGCCTCGAGGTCCGCGAGCGCCTGCGTGCTCTTGGCCGCCTGGTCGGCGGTGAGCGGCACGATCTGCGCGGCGTCGGCGATCGACTGGTTGTCGTCGATCACCTTCTGCAGCAGCCCCTTGACCTCGGGGCGCGCCAGCGCCTTGGAGCTGACGTACATGAACAGCGGGCGCGCGAGCGGCTTGTAGGTGCCGTTCTGGATGTCGTCGCGCGACGGCTTCAGGCAGCCGCCGCCACCGTCGACGGCGACGAGGTTGAGCTTGTCCTGGTTGGCCTCGAAGTAGGAGAAGCCGAAGTACCCCAGGCCGCCCTTGTCCCCGGCGACGCCCTGGACGGTCACGTTGTCGTCCTCGGAGGGCTGGTAGTCCTTGCGCGTGTCGCCCTTCTCGCCGTTGATCTTCTCGGTGAAGAAGTCGAACGTGCCCGAGTCGGTGCCCGGGCCGAACAGGCTCACCTTCTGGCTCGGGAGCTTGGGGTCGATCTGGTCGTAGCTCGAGATCTTCGAGTCCTTGTTCCAGAGCTGCTTGAGCTGGTCGGTCGTCATGCAGTCGATCTTCAGGTCCTTGTTCGTCACGACGGCGATGCCGTCGTTGGCGACCTGGACCTCGCCGTAGGTGACGCCGCCCTTCTCGCAGGCGGCGACCTCCTCGGGCTCGATCGGCCGCGAGGCGTCGGAGATGTCGGTCTCGCCGGCGCAGAACTTCTCGAAGCCGCCGCCGGTCCCCGACTCGCCGACCGTGACCTTCACGCCGGAGTTGTCGGCCTGGAACTGCTCCGCGGCGGCCTGGGCGAGCGGGAAGACCGTGCTCGAGCCGTCCACGGCGATCGTGCCGGACAGCTTGCTGCCGCCGCCCCCACCGGAACTCTTGTTGTCGCTGCCGCACGCCGCCATCCCGGCGGCGAGCAGGCCGGACGCGACGACCGCGACCGCAAAGCGAGGTGACCTCACTGGTTCTCCTTTTCTCCGTGTCAGTAGCCCGGCGAGGTTTCCAGCGGCGAACGGGCAGTCTGTTGCCGCCTGGTAGCCCCGATGTGAAGATCGTGTGAACGGCGCCGTCGCGCCCGCGCGGCGTGACCCCGGCCCGCAGGCGCTCAGGCCCGCGCGCGGCCGATCAGCAGCTCGCCGGTGATTCGCGCGAGGCCCAGCGGCTCAGGCCGATGCGCCGGATGCACCTCGAGCAGGAGCGGCGCGCGGTGCCGGCGCAGCGGCCCTGCGACGGCGTCCCACGGGACCGTGCCGGCCCCGGGCGCGAGGTGCAGGTCGAGCCGCAGCGGATCGACGCCCGGTCGCTGCTCGCCGCCGCGGCGAGCGCCGAGGTTGTCGTGCAGGTGAAAGAGCACGACGTCCTCGTGCACCGCGTCGAGCATGCCCGCGACGTCCGTGCCCAGCCGGGCTGCGACGACGTTCGCGTGGCCGAGGTCGAAGCACATGCCGACGCTCGGCGACCCGATCCGCCGGACCAGGTCGCGCACCGCGAGCGGCGAATGCGACCGGCGCGCCGGGCCGGGGTGCAGCGGCGCGAGGTTCTCGATCGCGATCGTGACGCCGGTGTCCTCGGCCACCGCCGCCAGGCGCCGCAGCGAGCGCTCCTCGAGCACGGCCGGGTCCTGCGCGCCGAGCGGCTCCGCCGCGTGGGGCAGGTCGAGCCCGTGGTAGACGACCAGCTCGGCCCGCGTCAGCCGCGCGTAGGCGAGCAGCCGCTCGAACGCGAGGTCGTGCCCCGGGCTGCCGGCGCTGAGCGCCTCGGGCGCGTGCAGGACGAGGCGCAGGTCGCTCGTCTGGCGGGCCATGTGCAGCGCGCGCGCGTGGCGGGTGAGCGCGTCGTCGTCGCGCAGGACCGACAGCGGCGGCACGTGGACCTGGA
Organism: Solirubrobacteraceae bacterium; assembly: GCA_036745135.1. Lineage (GTDB taxonomy): Bacteria > Actinomycetota > Thermoleophilia > Solirubrobacterales > Solirubrobacteraceae > DAIOGP01. The sequence continues at coordinate 2,374 of DAIOGP010000130.1, read as the reverse complement.
TCCACCTGAAGCCGGCGGCCTCGTACGCCTTGAAGGTCGGCGCCGCCGCCCACCAGCCACGCGGCACGCTCAGGCCGAGGCGCCCGGTCAGATCTTCGCGCGCCCGCGCCATGTCGTGCGCCGCGACCGCGTCCGTCGTTGGTCTGCTCATGAGTTGTTCCATGAGCGACACGGTAGGTCCGGCGCGGGCGCAGGTTGTTGACGGCTGGTGACGACCGCGTGAAGGTTCGTTACGCGAGCACGGCTTCCCAGCGCGCGTAGAGCTCCTCGAGCGCGCGTCGGGCGGCCGCGTGGCGCTCGGTCGCGGCGGCGGCGAGCTCGGGCGTGGCCCACGCCGCCGGATCGGCGAGCTCCTCCTCGAGCGCGGCGAACGCCGCTTCCGCCGCCTCGATCTCGCGCTCGAGCTCGGCCTGACGGCGGACGGCGTTCTTCGAGCGCCCGGGGCTCGACCGCTTGCGCTCGGCCGTGCCGCCGCCGTCCGCGCTCGCCGCTGCGGGCGCCCCCGGCGCGCGCTCGCGCGCGGCCTTGGCGGCCGGCTCCACCGGCGCGCGCTTGAGCGCGGCCTCCGCCGCGGCGCGCTCCTCGCGCACGCGAACGTACTCGGCCCAGCCGCCGTCGTAGCTGTTGAGGCCGCCGTCCTCGAGCGCGATCGTGCGCGTGCCGACCGCGTCGAGCAGCGCGCGGTCGTGCGAGACCAGCAGCAGCGAGCCGGTGAACGCGCGCAGCGCGTCCTCGAGCGCCTCGCGGCTGTCGAGGTCGAGGTGGTTCGTCGGCTCGTCGAGGATCAGGACGTTGGCCCCGGAGTGCACGAGGATCGCCAGCGAGAGCCGCCGCCGCTCGCCGCCCGACAGCTCGGCGACGGGCTTCTCGGCCTCGTCGCCCGAGAACAGGAAGTGGCCGAGCAGGGCGCGCGCCTTGTTCGGCGTGAGGCCGGTGGCGCGCTGGGTCGCCTCGAGCACGCTGCCGCGCTCGTCGAGCTCGTCGACGTGCTGGGTGAGCACGCCGAGCTTGACGTTGTGCCCGCGCCGCAGCTTGCCGCCCGCGAACGGGCGCTCGCCCGCGAGCGCGCGCACGAGCGTGGTCTTGCCGGCGCCGTTGGCCCCGACGAGCGAGACGTGCTCGCCGCGCTCGAGCCACAGCTCGCCGTGGTCGATCAGCGTCCGCGAGCCGACCTCGAGCCGGCCGTCCTCGAGCTCGAAGACGACGCGCCCGCTGCGCTCGGGCGGCTTGAACTCGAAGCCGAGCGAGCGGCCGTCGCGCGGGTCGCGCTCGATGCGATCGATGCGCTCGAGCTGCTTGACGCGCGCCTGGGCCTGGCGCGCGCGCGTCCCAGCGTGAAAGCGGGTGACGAAGCGCTCGAGCCGCTCGATCTCCGCCTGCTGGCGCTCGATCGCGCGGCCGAGCGCGAGCTCCCGCGCCGCCTGCTCCTTGCGCCACGCGTGCCACGTGCCGGGGAAGAAGCGCGCGCGCCCGGCCTCGAGCTCGAGCACCGACGTCGCGACGGCCTCGAGGAACCAGCGGTCGTGGGCGACGAGCACGATCGCCGCGTCGAGCCCGACGAGCGTCTGCTCGAGCCACTCGAGCGCCGCGATGTCGAGGTGGTTCGTGGGCTCGTCGAGCAGCAGCAGGTCCGGACCTGAGACGAGCGCGCGCGCGAGCGAGGCGCGCGTCAGCTCGCCGCCGGAGAACGTGTCGAGCGAGCGGTCGAGGTCCGGCACCAGGAACCCGAGGCCGGCGAGCGTGGCCGTCGCGCGATCGCGCCACAGGTACCCCCCGGCGTGCTCGAGCCGCGCCTGCGCGCGGGCGTAGCGGTCGAGCGTCGCCTCGTCGGTCGCCCCGTCCGCCATCGCATGCTCGAGCTCGGCCAGGTCGCGCTCGATCTGGACCATCTCGGTCGCGCCCGAGAGCACGTAGTCGCGCAGGGTGCGGTCGCGGTCGCGCGGCGGGCGCTGGTCGTGCAGCGCGACGCGCGCCCCCTTCGCGAACGCGAGCTCGCCGCCGTCGACCGACGTCTCCCCCGCCAGCATCCGCAGCAGCGTCGTCTTCCCTGCGCCGTTGCGGCCGGAGATCGTCATGCGGTCGCGGCGCTCGAGCTTGAACGAGATGCCGCGCAGCAGCGGCTCGCCCGCGATGTCCTTGGCGAGGTCGGATGCGATCAGGACGGCCATGCGCTGGATGGTAGGCGGGCGCGTGCGGCAGCCTGCGCGCGGCGCCCGGGCCGGCCCGGGCGGTAGCGTGCGCGCTTCCCCGTCGCCGGTCAGGAGGCCCGCCGTCATGTACCGCGCCGCTCGCGCCACCGTCATGCTCGCCGCGCTCGTGCTCGCCGCGGGGGCGGCACCCGCCGCCGCCGACCGCTACGTCGCGCTGCGGGGCG
>DAIOGP010000129.1:0-5212 GCA_036745135.1 Solirubrobacteraceae bacterium | reverse complement strand
CGCCTGCCGTCGCTCGTCCGCCGTCCCCGGCGCCGCCGCGCCGCTCATCCGATGCTGCCCTCCATCTGCAGCTCGATCAGCCGGTTGAGCTCGACCGCGTACTCCATCGGCAGCTCCTTGGTGATCGGCTCGATGAAGCCGTTGACGATCATCTTCGAGGCCTCCTCCTCCGGGATCCCGTGGGACTGGAGGTAGAAGAGCTGCTCCTCGCCGATCTTCGACACGCTCGCCTCGTGGCCGACGTTGACGTCGTCCTCGCCGATGCGGATCGTCGGGTAGGTGTCCGAGCGCGAGTGCTCGTCGAGCAGCAGCGCGTCGCAGACGACCTTCGAGCGCGCACCGGTCGCGCCCTTGGCGACCTCGAGCAGCCCGCGGTAGCTCGAGCGCCCGCCGTCCTTGGAGATCGACTTGGCGAAGATGTTCGAGGTCGTGTTGGGCGCGACGTGGACGATCTTGGCGCCCGCGTCCTGGTGCTGCCCGTGGCCGGCGAACGCGATCGAGAGCACCTCGCCGTGCGCGCCCTCGCCCATCAGGTAGACCGACGGGTACTTCATCGTCAGCTTCGAGCCGAGGTTGCAGTCGACCCACTCGACCGTCGCGCGCTCCTCGGCGACGGCGCGCTTGGTCACCAGGTTGTAGACGTTCTGGGACCAGTTCTGGACGGTCGTGTAGCGGATCCGGGCGCCCGGCTTGGCGAGCAGCTCGACGACCGCGGAGTGCAGCGAGTCCGACGAGTAGGTCGGCGCCGTGCAGCCCTCGACGTAGTGCACGTAGGAGCCCTCGTCGGCGATGATCAGCGTGCGCTCGAACTGGCCCATGTTCTCCGTGTTGATGCGGAAGTAGGCCTGCAGCGGCATCTCGACGTGCACGCCCGGCGGCACGTAGACGAACGAGCCGCCCGACCACACCGCCGAGTTGAGCGAGGCGAGCTTGTTGTCGTTGGGCGGGATGATCGTCGCGAAGTGCTCGCGCACGAGCTCCTCGTGCTCGCGCAGGGCGGTGTCCATGTCGAGGAAGATCACGCCCTGGGCCTCGAGCGCCGCGTTGACCTGGTGGTAGACGACCTCGGACTCGTACTGCGCGCCGACGCCGGCGAGGAACTGGCGCTCGGCCTCGGGGATGCCGAGCCGGTCGAACGTGTTCTTGACGTCCTCGGGCACGTCGTCCCAGGAGCGCTCGGCGCGCTCGGACGCGCGCACGAAGTAGTGGATGTTGTCGAAGTCGACCTCGGCGAGCATCGGGCTGCCCCAGGTCGGCATCGGGCGCGCGAGGAAGTGGTCGAGCGCCTTGAGGCGGAACTCGCGCATCCACTGCGGCTCCTGCTTGAACTCCGAGATCTTCTCGACGATCTCGCGCGTGAGCCCCTTCGGCGCCTTGTAGAGGTAGTTCTCGGCGTCGTGGAAGCCGTACTTCTCGGTGTAGTCGTCGTTGATGGTGGCGAGCCGGTCCTGCTCGCTCTCGGCGGTCTTGGATGGCGGTGTCATCTCAGCTGACCTCCAGCTTCACGATGCCGTCCTCGACGAGGACGGGGAAGGTTTCGACCGGCTGGTAGGCGGGCAGCGTCTTGGGCCGCCCGCTGCGCAGGTCGAACAGGGATCCGTGGCGCGGGCACTCGACGGTGCACGCCTCGGGGTCGAACGGGCCTTCGGCGAGCGCGCCGTCGTCGTGCGAGCAGCGGTCCTCGATCGCGTAGAGGGTGCCGGCGCAGTTGAAGACGCCGATCGCGACGCCGTCGGCGTCGACGATCCGCGACGTGCCGGGCTCGAGCTCGGCGAGCGAGCAGACGGCGACGAGCGTCCTCATGCGACCTCGGCTCCCGCCGTCTCCCACGCGACCTCGCCGCCGAGCGCGGCCTCCTTGAGCACCTTGATCGAGAGCAGCGCGCACTTCATGCGCGTCGCGGAGATGTCGATGCCCAGCAGGTCGAGCACGGCGCGGCGGTCGAGCGCGAGCAGCTCCTCGGGCGTCAGGCCGCGGATCTCCTCGGAGAGCATCGACGCGGAGGCCTGGCTGATCGCGCAGCCGTGGCCGGAGAAGCCGACGTTCGCGATCCGGCCCTCGCCGTCGAGCTTCAGCTGCACCGTGAGCTCGTCCCCGCAGAGCGGGTTCGTGTCGTGCGCCTCGAGGTCGTGCTCGGGCAGCTCGCCCCAGTTCTGGGGGTGCTTGTAGTGCTCGAGGATGTGCTCGCGGTAGAGGTCGTCCATGGTCGTCGTGGCTACGCCGCCGGCGCGGCGGCCGCCGCCTCCTCGTCGATCCACGCGTAGCCCTCGCGCTCGAGGTGCTCGACGAGCTCGGGACCGCCCTCGCGCACGACCCGTCCGGCGTCCATCACGTGGACGTGGGTCGGCTGCACGAGGTGCAGGATGCGCTGGTAGTGGGTGATGATCAGGACGCCCATGTCGGGGCCGGCGAACGTGTTGATGCCGTTGGCGACGGTCTGCAGCGCGTCGATGTCGAGGCCGGAGTCGGTCTCGTCGAGGATCGCCATCGACGGGCGCAGGAGCGCCAGCTGGAGGATCTCCATGCGCTTCTTCTCGCCGCCCGAGAAGCCCTCGTTGAGCGAGCGCGTGGTGAACTCGCGCGGCACCTTGGCGAGCTCCATCGCGGCCTCGGCCTGCCGGCGGAAGTCCTTCAGCGAGATCGCGTCCTCGCCGCGGCCGGCGCGGTGCGCGTTGATGACCTCGCGCAGGTACTTGGTGACCGTGACGCCGGGGACCGCGACGGGGTACTGGAAGGCCATGAAGAGGCCCATGCGCGCGCGCTCGTCGGGGTCGGACGCCGTGATGTCCTCGCCGCCGAAGAGGACCTGGCCCTCGGTGACCTCGAGCCCGGGGTGGCCCATGATCGCGTTGGCGAGCGTCGACTTGCCCGAGCCGTTGCGGCCCATGAGCGCGTGGATCTCGCCCTTGCCGACCTTGAGGTCGACGCCCTTGAGGATCTGCTTCTCGCCGGCTTGGACGTGCAGGTTGCGGATTTCGAGGTCAGCCATGGTCTCCAGTGGGGGGGTGGTGGGGTCTCAGGCGCGAGCGCCGGCCAAGGTCTTACGGGCGGGCGCGCCGGTGCGATCGTGCTGGCTCGAGAACTCGACGAGCTCCGCGAGGGTCGTGCGCTGCAGCGCCTCGATCATCCCGGCCTGCACGCGCAGCCACAGCAGGCGCGTCGAGCAGGCGCGGGAGTCGGCCTCGTGCGAGCAGAGCACCTTGCCGACGCCGTCGTCGACCAGGCAGTCCATCGGGGCGATCGGCCCCTCGAGCGCCTGGACGACCTCGTGCATCGCGATCTCCGCCGCGGGCCGGGCGAGCCGGTAGCCGCCGTGCGCGCCGCGCGTGCTCGTCACGAGCTCGGCCGCGCGCAGCATCGCGACGAGCCGCTCGAGGTAGGCCAGCGGCAGGCCCTCGGCCTCGGCGACGGCGCTCAACGGGGTGGGCTCATCGGCCGCCTGCCGGCGACCGAGCTCGACCATCAGGCGGACGCCGTACTCGGCGCGCGTGGAGAAGATCATGCATAAAACCTACCAGAGTGGTCGGTCTTAGCCTCGGGCCGGGTGGGCGCGCAAACCGCGGCCGCGCAGCGTCGATCTCGCCGCGCCGCCGCGGCCCGACGCGGCCGCGGGGGCGTCGCGCTCAGGTGTTGCGCTTGACGTGCCAGTTGACGGTCATCGTCGCGACGATCGTCCCCTCGGCGTCCGCGAGCTCGACCTCGACCGGGAAGCGCACGACGCCCTCCTGGTCGAGCTCGGCGAGCAGCTCGTCGCGGTCGCCCGTGAGCGTGCCGGTGGCGGTGATCGGGCCGCGCGCGAGGCGCTTGTAGGCGATCGTCGCCGACTCCGCGAGCGGGGTCAGGCCGCCCATGTGCTCGACGAACGCGCCCACGAACGCGCCCCCGGAGGCCAGCTCGCCGACGGCGAACAGCGCCGCCGCGTGCTGCGAGCCGACGTGGTTGCGCAGCCGCTCGTCGTCGGGCAGGTGCACGACGCCGACTCCCGGCCGGATCTCGAGCACCTCGAGCCCGACGTGCGTGTTGAACGGGATCGCCTGCTGCAGCCCCGCGCCGATCGCGTCGTAGTCCATGGTCGCTCCCCCGCCCGCGACGCGGGCTACGTGATCACGGCCAGCGTGTCGCCGGAGGCGACCGAGGCCCCGACCGAGATCGGCAGCTCGGCCACCGTGCCGGCCTTGTGCGCCGTGATCTCGTTCTCCATCTTCATCGCCTCGATGACGCACACGAGCGCGCCCTCCTCGACGGCCGCGCCCGCCTCGACGGCGACCTTGAGCACGGTGCCCTGCATCGGCGAGCTGAGCGTGTTGCCGCCCGCGCCGCCCCCGCCACCGCCGGCCCGCTCGCGGCGCGGCTTGCGCGGGGCCGGCGCCGCGCCGGGCGCCGCGCCGTTGGTCGCACCCGCCACGCCGATGACGCGCACGTCGAAGCGCCGGCCCGAGACCTCGACCGTGTAGGTCTGCTCGTGCTTGGCCGCCTCGTCCTCGCCCTCGGCCGCGGGCTCGGCCTTCGCGAAGGCGAGCTCCTTGAGCCACGCCTTGTCCTCGATCAGGTCGCGGCACGTCTCGCCGCGCGCCCACTGGCCGGTCGCGAGCAGCGCGCGGTGGAACGGGAGCAGCGTCTTGAGCCCCTCGATCTCGAACTCGCCGAGCGCTCGCAGCATGCGCCGCGTGGCCTGCTCGCGGTCTGTGTCCCAGACGATCAGCTTCGCGACCATCGGGTCGTACATCGGGGAGATCTCCGCGCCCGGGCCGACGCCCGAGTCGACGCGCACGCCGGGCCCCGTGGGCTCGCGGTAGGCGCCGATCCGCCCCGGCGCCGGGGCGAAGTTCTTCGCCGCGTCCTCGGCGTTGATGCGGCACTCGATCGCGTGCCCGCGCAGGACGACCTCCTCCTGCGTGACCGACAGCGGCTCGCCGGCGGCGACCCGGATCTGCTCCTTGACGATGTCGATCCCGGTCGTCATCTCGGTCACGCAGTGCTCGACCTGGACGCGCGTGTTCATCTCGAGGAAGAAGTAGTCGCCGTCCTGGAGCAGGCCCTCGATCGTGCCCGCGGAGCGGTAGCCGACGGCGCGCGCGGCGTCGACCGCGACCTTGCCGATGTGCGCGCGCAGCTCGTCGTCGACGGCCGGCGCGGGGGACTCCTCGATCAGCTTCTGGTGGCGGCGCTGGATCGAGCAGTCGCGCTCGCCGAGGTGGATCACGTTGCCGTG
>DAIOGP010000128.1:0-5228 GCA_036745135.1 Solirubrobacteraceae bacterium | reverse complement strand
TCCCACAGGTCCGGGTGCGCCGCGCGGTAGGCGCCGGCGCGCTCCTCCCACTCGGCCTCGTGCGCGGCACCGCGGGCGCCCGCCTCCGCGTAGCGCGCGAGGACCTCCTCGGGCACGAGGAACGGCGGCTCGACCGGCCAGCCGTAGGCCTCCTTGGTCAGGCGCACCTCCTCCTCGCCGAGCGGCGCGCCGTGGGCCTCGCCCGTGTCCTGCTTGTTCGGGCTGCCCGGGGCGATGTGCGTGCGCATGATGATCAGCGACGGTCGATCGACGACGGCCATCGCCGCGCGCGTGGCGTGCTCGAGCTCGTCGAGCTCGAGCTCCTCGCCGAGGTTCGTCACGTGCCAGCCGTAGGCCTCGAAGCGCCGGCCGACGTCCTCCGAGAAGGCGACGGCCGTGTCCCCCTCGATCGAGATGTGGTTGTCGTCGTAGAAGGCGATCAGCCGCCCGAGCTGCAGGTGCCCGGCCAGCGAGCACGCCTCGGAGGAGATGCCCTCCTGCATGTCGCCGTCGCTCGCGATCGTGAAGGTGTGATGGCCGACCAGCTCGTGCCCGTCGCGGTTGAAGCGCGCGGCGAGCATGCGCTCGGCGAGCGCGAGGCCGACGGCGGTGGCGATGCCCTGCCCGAGCGGGCCGGTCGTCGTGTCGATCCCCGCGGCGTGGCCGTACTCGGGATGCCCGGCCGTCGGGCTGCCGAGCTGGCGGAAGCGCTCGAGGTCGGCCAGCGTGAGCCCGTAGCCGGAGAGGTAGAGCTCGGCGTAGAGCAGCATCGACGCGTGCCCGCAGGAGAGGACGAAGCGGTCGCGGTCCGGCCAGCGCGGGTTGGCCGGGTTGTGGCGCATGATGCGCGTGTAGAGCACGTGCGCGAGGGGCGCGAGCGCCATCGGCGTGCCCGGGTGCCCGGAGTTGGCACGCTGGACGGCGTCCATCGCCAGCGTTCGGATCGTCGTCACGCACAGCGCGTCGAGGGCGCGCGCGTCGGTCGCCGTGCTCATGGGCTCCCTTCGGTCGAACGTGGTGGCCGGTGCAGCCGACCGGTCTGATGACAGCCTAGCCGCCGCGATCGGCGTCGCGGGCGAGCGCCGACCGCCGGGGTCTCGAGGCCCCGCCTCAGCAGATGCGCGGCAGCGGGTTTCCGACGAGCAGGTCGACGACGCGACTGCCTCCGAACGCCGTCTCGAGCAGCACCATGCCCGGTGGCTCGGCGCGCACCTCGCCGATGACCGCCGCGCGCGCGCCCAGCGGGTCGGCGCGCAGCGCGGCGAGCGCGGCGTCGACGGCCTCCGGCGCGACCACGGCGACGAGCTTGCCCTCGTTGGCCACGTACAGCGGGTCGATGCCGAGCAGCTCGCACGCGCCGGCGACCTCGGGCCGCACCGGGATCGCGGCCTCGTCGAGCGCGATGCTCGCGCCGGCCGCCCGCGCGAGCTCGTTGAGCACCGTCGCGAGCCCGCCGCGCGTCGGGTCGCGCAGGCAGCGCACCGCGGGGCCGCACGCGTCGAGCACGCGGTCGACGACGCCGCCGAGCGACGCCGCGTCGCTGACGATCTCGGCCTCGAGCGCGAGATCGCCGCGCGCGAGCATGATCGCCATGCCGTGCTCGCCGAGCGTGCCCGAGACGAGCACGCGGTCGCCCGGCCGGATGCCGGCGGGGTCGAGCTCGATGCCGTCGCGCACCGCCCCCACGCCGGCGGTCGCGATGAACAGCCCGTCGGCCTTCCCGCGCTCGACGACCTTGGTGTCGCCGGCCGCGACCGGCACGCCGGCGACGCGCGCGGCGGCGGCCATCGAGGCCACGATGCGCCGCAGGCGCTCGACCGCGAAGCCCTCCTCGATCACGAACGCGGCGGTGAGCGCGAGCGCGCGCGCCCCGACCATCGCAAGGTCGTTCACGGTCCCGCTCACCGCCAGCGAGCCGATGTCGCCGCCGGGGAACTCGAGCGGCGTGACCACCGACGCGTCGATGGTCGTGGCGATCCGCGCGCCGGCGGGCGCAGCGAGCACGGCGCTGTCGCCGAGCGGCGCGAGCAGCGGGTTGTCGAGCTCGGCGGCGAACAGCGCCTCAACGAGCGTGCGCGAGGCGCTGCCGCCGGCGCCGTGGGCGAGCGTGATCACCTCGTCGCGCAGCCGCGCCGGCCGGCGCCGCGCGCGCTCGATGCGCTCGAGGACCTCGCGCTCGCGCTCCTCCACGTGGCGGGCTCAGGCGGGCGCGGGCGCGCGCCGGCGCGCGACGCGACCGTAGTTGTAGTACGCCGCGCACGCGCCCTCGCTCGAGACCATGCACGTCCCGATCGGGCGCTCCGGCGTGCAGGCGGTGCCGAACACCTTGCACTCCCAGGGCTTGATCGCGCCGCGCAGCACCTCCCCGCACTGGCAGGCCTTCGGATCCTCGACCCGGTCCCCGCGCAACGGGAAGCGCAGCTCGGCGTCGAAGCGCGCGAACGCCGGCGACAGGCCGAGCGCCGAGCGCTCGATCCAGCCCAGGCCGCGCCACTCGAACGTCTCGCGCTCGGTCATCGTCTCGGCGATCGCCGCCAGCGCGCGCTCGTTGCCCTCGGGCCGCACGACGCGCGTGTACTGGTTCTCGATCTCCGCGCGGCCGTCGGCGAGCTGGCGGACGACCATCAGCAGCGACTCGAGCACGTCGAGCGGCTCGAAGCCCGAGACGACGAGCGGGCGGCCGAACTCGGCGGCCACGAACGCGTAGCAGCGGGTGCCGATCACGGTCGAGACGTGACCGGGGCCGATGAAGCCGTCAATGCGCTCGTCGGGCGACTCGAGGATCGCCCGGATCGCCGGGTTGACGAGCACGTGGTTGCAGAACACGCTGAAGTTCTCGATGCCCTCGGCACGCGCGCGCAGGAGCGTGAGCGCGGTCGACGGCGCCGTCGTCTCGAAGCCGATGCCGAAGAACACGACCTCGCGCTCGGGCGTCTCGCGCGCGATGCGCAGCGCGTCCAACGGCGAGTAGACGACGCGCACGTCCGCGCCGCGCGCCTGGGCCTCGAGCAGCGTGCCGCGCCCGCCGGGCACGCGCAGCATGTCGCCGAAGGTCGTGAAGGTCACGCCGGGACGCTCCGCGATCGCGATCGCGTCGTCGACCCGGCCCATCGGGATCACGCAGACGGGGCAGCCGGGGCCGTGCACGAGCTCGACGTTCTCGGGCAGCAGGTCCTCGATCCCGTGGCGATAGATCGTGTGCGTGTGCCCTCCGCAGACCTCCATCACGCGCATCCGCTCGCGCCCCGCGGCGAGCGCAGCGAGCTCCTCCGCGACGCGCCGGGCGAGCGCGGGGTCGCGGTACTCGTCGACGAACCTCACGCGCCGGCCTCCGCGCCTCGGAGGCGCTCGAGCGCGACCCCTGCGTGGCAGAGCAGCACGTCGCCGGGGGCGACGGCGCCGACGAGCTCGGTCGCGACCTCCTCGCGCGCGCCGCCGCGCTCGACCACGGCGGTGCCGGCCGCGGGCACCGCGGCCACGGTCGCGGCCACGGCGACGTCGCCGCACGTCACGCACGCCGGCGCGTCCGCCGGCGCGCTGATCGGGCGCCCGGGCAGGGTCGTCACTCGACGCGGCTCCCCTCGAACTCGACGAGCTCCTGCTCGTAGGGCGCGCCGAGCCCGCGCAGGAGCTCGAGCGCCGCGGCGGCGTCGCGCTCGTCGATGCGGGCGAGCGCGAACCCGACGTGGATCAGCACCCAGTCGCCCGGCACGACGTGCTCGCCCTCGAACGCGAGCAGCCCGACGTTGACGTTGCGCCGCACACCGGAGACGTCGACCTTGGCGATCTGGTTGGGCTCGTCGACCAGCTCGACGATCTGCCCGGGGATGCCGAGGCACATCAGCCGGCCCGCCCGGCGCCGGCCTGCGCCCCGCCGCGGATGGCCGCGCCGCTCACCGCCCCATCGTAGGGCCTCGCGCGCGTCACGCGGGCTCCTCGACCTCGACCGAGACGAGCGTCACGTGCTGCGCCCCCGGGTCGTCGAACGCGGCCGACAGCTCGACGTCGCAACGCGCGCCCTCGGCGAGCGTTCCCCGCGCCGCCTCGTCGAAGTGCTCGCGGAAGTGCGCCGGCGACATCTCGGCCAGCGCGCCGATGCGGACGGCGATCGCCGCGACGCGCGGCGCCCCCTCGGCGGCCGCGACCGCCTCGACGTCGCGCAGCAGCGCGCGCATGAGCGAGGACTCGTGCACCTAGTGGTCCTCGCCGGAACGCTCGCCTGCCGCGCGCGCCTCCGCTGCGACCCGTCGCGCGAGCGCCTCGAGCGCCCCCTCGACCGCCGGCGACATGCGCTCGCCGGTCCCGTAGCCGGCGCCCTCCACGCCGTACACGACGATGCGCTCGGGGAGCCGCCCGAGCGCGCGCGCGAGCTCGACCGCCTCGCCGACGCCGATCGCGTGCGTCGAGGTCCCGAACAGGCGCGCGGGCAGCGGCGCCTCGGTCGCGTCGAGGCGCACGACCTCGCCCGGCGCGCCGCCGGCGGCGATCGCGTCGACGACGATCGCCAGCTCCGCCCCCGCCCACGCGTCCATCAGCGCGGCGGGATCGCCGCCGGCCTCGCGCACGCTGACCGCGTCGCCGGCGAGCGGGGCCACCCGGCGCGCCACCTCCAGCCCGGCCGCGTCGTCGGCGCGCAGGCGATTGCCGACGCCGATCACCACGACCGCCGCCGCCGCGGCGCCGGGCGCGGCGCGTTCAGGCACGGTCGAGCTCCAGGTCGAGGAAGTGCGTGGCGCACGAGATGCACGGGTCGTAGTTGCGGATCGACTGCTCGCACACGTGGCGCAGCACGTCGCGCTCGAGGTCGAGGCCGCCCGCGACGACCTCGCGCAGGTCGGCCTCGATCGAGCGCTGGTTCTGGGAGGTCGGCGGGACGATCTTCGCCTCGCGGATCGCGCCGTCGGCGTCGATCGCGTAGCGCTGGTAGAGCAGGCCGCGCGGCGCCTCCGTGGCGCCGTGGCCGACCGCGCGCCGCGGCACGACGGGGACCGACGGCGGGTCGAACGGCTCGTAGGCGTCGATCAGCCGCAGCGCCTCGTCGGTCGCGAAGACGAGCTCGACGCAGCGGACGAGCAGGCTGCGGAACGGGTTGGTGCAGACCGGCTCGAGCCCCGCGTCGCGCGCCGCCTCCAGGGCCAGCGGCGAGAGCTGGCGCCCGTTGAGCGCCCAGCGCGCCATCGGGCCGCAGAGGTAGGGGCGCTCCTCGCCGACCATCCGCGAGTGCAGCG
>DAIOGP010000127.1:0-5243 GCA_036745135.1 Solirubrobacteraceae bacterium | reverse complement strand
GCAGCGTGATCGCCGGCACGCCGGTGCACGTCGAGTACGCGCTCACGACGATGGGCCGCGACCTCGCGCCGGCGCTTGCCGAGATCAAGGCGTGGGCGCACCGCTGGCTCGCGACGAGCTGAGCCGAGCCGCGGCTCGGCCGCGATCAAGCGAGCGGTCGGGGCGACCGATGCAGCGCGTGTGGACCTCGAATCCCAGCCGCTCGAGCGCCGTCCCCCCGCCACCCGGCGCGCGATCCGCACCGCGCGGTTGGTGCGCTTCGTCTTCTACGGGGGTGCTGTCGCGCTGGGCGCGGTCGCGCTGCTCGGCCCGCGTTCGGCTGACCGCTCGACGCGCCGCCTCGCCGGTCCGACCGCGCAAGGGAGGGTCATCGAGCTCGTCCTCGCTCGCGATGGCGAAGTGCGGGCCTTCTCGACCGAGCTCAGCGCGCGCTGCCTGCTGGGCCAGTCGTACGGGATAACGTGGACGCCCGCGGATCGAGCGCCGATCCGGTTCCAGCAGAACGGGCGCGTGCTGCAGGCGATCGAGCAGTACGACCGCGTGTTCCCGGGCGGCATCGTCGGCCACATCACGGCTCGCATTCGCGCCACGCTCGCGAGCGGCGCCGGCGCCGCCAGCGGGACGCTGCGCCTCACGGCGCGGTTCACCTACCCGGAGGGCAAGCACAACGACTGCGATTCGGGTGACGTCCGTTGGCGGGCGGGCCGTCGGCTGCCGCGAGTCCCTCCGTCGGCCGCCAGCTAGGGTTCGGCCCAGACCAGCTTGCTCCGCAGCCTCCCCCCGGATCAGAGTTCCCGCCGACCCCCGAGGAGCCGCCGATGACCGATAGGCCGCAGGGCGCCGCCGACGTCAAGGCGCTCGTCGCGGAGCGCGACATCCGCTTCATCCGCTTCTGGTTCACGGACGTCCTCGGGCAGCTCAAGTCGTTCTCGATCAACAGCGAGGAGCTCGACGACGCGTTCGAGGGCGGGATGGGCTTCGACGGGTCCTCGATCACCGGCTTCAACGCGATCGAGGAGTCGGACATGATCGCGATGCCCGACCCGAGCACGTTCGCGGTCCTGCCGTGGCGCCCCGAGGAGCGCGGCGTCGCGCGGATGTTCTGCGACGTCCTCACGCCAGAGCGCCAGCCCTACGAGGGCGACCCGCGCCACGTCCTGCGCCGCGCCGTCGAGCGCGCCGGGGCGATGGGCTTCGACCACTTCTACGTCGGGCCGGAGCTCGAGTTCTTCTACTTCAAGGACTCGAAGTCGACGGAGGTGCTCGACGAGGGCGGCTACTTCGACCTCACGACGCTCGACGCCGGCTCGGACCTGCGGCGCGAGACGGTGCTCGCGCTCGAGCAGCTCGGGATCCACGTGGAGTACACCCACCACGAGGTCGGGCCCTCGCAGCACGAGATCGACATGCGCTACGCCGACGCGATGAAGATGGCCGACGACTGCATGACGTACCGGATCGTGGTCAAGGAGTACGCGATGAAGTACGGCTGGCACGCGACGTTCATGCCCAAGCCGTTGTTCGGCGAGAACGGCTCCGGCATGCACACGCACCAGTCGCTGTTCAAGGACGGCCGCAACGCCTTCTACGACGCCGAGGACCCCTTCTTCCTGTCCGACGTCGGCAAGGCCTTCATCGCCGGGCAGCTCAAGCACGCGCGCGAGATCTCCTCCGTCTTCGCGCAGTGGGTCAACAGCTACAAGCGGCTCGTGCCGGGCTTCGAGGCGCCCGTCTACGTCGCGTGGTCGCGGCGCAACCGCTCGGCGCTCGTGCGGGTGCCGCTCTACCACCCCGGCAAGGAGCAGGCGACGCGCATGGAGCTGCGCTGCCCCGACCCGGCGTGCAATCCCTACCTCACGTTCGCCGTGCTCCTGCAGGCGGGGCTCGAGGGGATCGAGAAGGGCTACGAGCTGCCCGAGCCGATGGAGCAGAACCTCTACCACCTGTCCGCGGACGACCGTCGGCGCCTCGGGATCGAGCAGCTGCCGGAGACGCTCGGCGAGGCGATCGAGCTGACCGCCGAGTCCGAGCTCGTGCTGCGAACGCTGGGAGAGCACATGTTCAACCGCTACGTCGAGATCAAGCGGCGCGAGTGGGACGACTACCGCGTGCAGGTCACGCCGTGGGAGCTCGAGCGCTACCTCGCGATCCTCTAGGGCGATGAGCGTCGAGCCGATCTCCGATCAGCTCGCGACCGAGATGGTCGACGCGCTCGGCGACGTGTACGGCGTCCATGCCGGCCACCGGGCCACGCACGCGAAGGGCACGCTCTGCGCCGCGACCTTCACCGCGACGCCGGAGGCCGCCGCGCGCTCGCGCGCCGCGCACTTCCAGGGCGCGCCGATCCGCGCGCACGTGCGCTTCTCGAACGGCAGCGGCGTCCCCGACGCGCACGACGGCGCGCGCGACGGGCGCGGCATGTCGGTGAAGCTCTACCTCCCCGACGGCTCGACGACCGACGTCGTCGCGCTCACGCTGCCCGTGTTCTTCGTCCGCACGCCCGCGGACTTCCTCGAGCTCACGCGCGCGCGCCGGCCTGATCCGGCGACCGGGAAGCCGGACCTCGCGCGGGTCGGCGCGTTCGTGGCCGCCCATCCCGAGTCCATGGCGGCGATGCAGCTCTCGCTCGCGGCGGCGCCGCCGGCGAGCTACCTCGGGCTCGTCTACCACGCGATCCACGCGTTCGAGCTCGTGGACCGCGACGGGAGCGGTCGCTACGTGCGCTACCGCTGGGAGCCCGAGGAGCCGCGCGAGCCCCTGGCGAAGGAGGAGGCGCGGGCACGGCACCCCGACTACCTGCGCGCCGAGCTGGTCGACCGCCTGGCCGTGGGCCCCGCGGCCTTCCGGCTCGTGCTCGCGCTCGCCGAGCCCGGCGACCCGGTCGACGACCCGACGGCCGCGTGGCCACAGGAGCGCGAGACCGTCGTCGCCGGGCGGCTCGAGGTCACCGGGATCGCGACCGATCGCGAGCGCGACGGCGACGTGCTCGTGTTCGACCCCACCCGCGTGACCGACGGCGTGGCGTGCTCGCCCGATCCGATCCTGCACGCCCGCTCGCGGGCGTACTCGGTCTCGCTCGAGCGTCGCAGCGGCGTGCCGCGCCCAGCCTGAGGCGCCCGCGCCGGCGGGCGGGCGCGGAGTCGCGCCACGAGCCGCTAAGGGAATCATCACCTGGCTCTTGGGCTCGCCTTACCGCGGTGACCGAAAACTGTGGTGCACACCAACGCACCCAAGGAGGTCGTCAGATGGTTTCGGGATTCATCGTGTTGTCGAGCGTTGGCGCGCTCGCGATCGCAAGCGTGTTCTGCCTGCTGCTGTGGGCCGCGGTCCAGGACGGCCGCATCGAGGCTGCTCATCAGCTCGAGGCGGCGCGGCGCAGGGGCGAGGACTGAGAGCGGGTGGGCGCCAGGCGTGACCCGGGGGGCGTGCGTTTTCGTACCCTCGGGGTATGCGCCGCGCCCTCCAGTTCCCCGCCGGTCGACGGTCGAAGTTCGTCGTCCTCGTTGCCTGGCTGCTGATCTTCGCCGTCGCCGGCGCGTTCGCCGGCAAGTTCGAGTCGGCGCAGAAGAACGAGCCCTCGAGCTTCCTCCCGGGCAGCGCCGAGTCGGTCAAGGCGCTCGCCAAGGCGGACGAGTTCCCCTCGGGCGAGGCCACGCCCGCGGTCGTCGTCTATCGCCGTGACGGTGGCCTGCGGGCACGCGACCGCGCCCGCATCGATGCCGATCGAGCGGCGCTGAACGCACGGCCGCCGGTCGGGGTGAAGCCGATCGGGCCGGCGACCCTGTCGCGCGACGGCACGAGCGCGCTGCTCGTGGCGCCGGTCGTCGCCAAGGGCGAGTCCGATCGGCTGCTCGACGCCGTGGACGGGATCCGCGCCCGGGTCCACCGGCCCGGTGACCCCGGCCTGCGCGCGGAGGTGACCGGGCCGGCCGGCTTCTCAGCGGACGCGGTCAAGGTCTTCGGCCAGATCAACGGCACGCTCCTGCTGGCGACCGCGGCGCTGATCTTCGTGCTCCTGATCCTCATCTACCGGAGCCCGGTCTTCTGGGCGATCCCGCTCTTCTCGGTGATCTGCGCCGAGGTCGCGACGCGCGCGCTCGGCTACGGGATCGCGACCGCCGGCGTGACCGTGAACGGCCAGTCGGCCGGCATCCTCGCGGTGCTGGTCTTCGGCGCCGGCACCGACTACGCGCTGCTGCTCGTCGCCCGCTATCGCGAGGAGCTGCGCAAGCACGAGGACAAGCACGAGGCGATGGTGCTCGCGCTCGGCCGCGCCGGGCCGACGATCCTCGCCTCCGGCTTCACGGTGATCGCCGGCCTCCTGTGCCTCTCGCTCGCCGAGGTCAACGGCACCGCCGGGCTCGGGCCGATCGGGGCGATGGGCGTCGCGATGGCGATGTTCGCGATGCTGACGATCCTGCCCGCGCTGCTGCTCGTCGCCGGGCGGCGCGCCTTCTGGCCGTTCGTGCCGCGCTTCGGCGGCAGCGGCGCCGACGAGATGCACGGGCCCTGGCGCCGGCTCGGCGAGCGGGTCGCAGGTCGTCCGCGACGCGTGTGGCTCGGCGCGCTCGCGGTGCTCGCCGTGCTCGCGCTCGGCCTGGTGGACCTCAACTCCGACCTGACGAGCGGCAACGCGTTCCGCAACGACGTCGAGGCCAAGCAGGGTCAGCGGTTGCTCGCGCGCGGCTTCCCTGCGGGCGCGAACGCGCCGACGAACGTCACCGTGGCCGACCCGGCGCGCCTGCCGGCCGTGCGCGCCGCGGTCGCGTCCGTGCCCGGCGTCGCGCGGCTCGGGCCGGCCGAGCGCAGCGCCGCCGGCGCCCGCTTCGACGTCACCCTGTCGGCCGATCCCTACAGCGATCGCGGCTTCGCGCGGATCCCCGCGATCCGCAGCGCCGCGAAGGCGGCCGGCGGCGCGAGCACGCTGGTCGGCGGGCCGACGGCCGAGGAGCGGGACCTGCGCGTCGCGGCCACGCGCGACAACCGCGTGATCATCCCGCTCGTCACGCTGGCCGTGTTCCTGATCCTGTGCCTGCTGCTGCGGGCGGTCACGGCGCCGCTGCTGCTGATCGCGACGGTGATCGCCTCGTTCGGGGCGTCGCTCGGCGTCACGGCGTTCCTGTCGAAGCACCTGTTCGGGTTCCAGGGCCTCGATCCCGGCCTGCCCCTGTTCGCGTTCATCTTCCTCGTCGCGCTCGGGGTCGACTACAACATCTTCCTGATGGCCCGCGTCCGTGAGGAGG
>DAIOGP010000126.1:0-5244 GCA_036745135.1 Solirubrobacteraceae bacterium | reverse complement strand
CAGAAGCGCAGCTCGCCCTCCGTGATCGTGTGCCGCGTGCGCACCTGGCTCCCTTCGATCCCGAGCGGCAGGTCGCAGCTGAGCCGCACGCGCAGCTCGCCGTCGGTGGCGTCGACGACGGTCCCGTCCTCGACCGTCGACCAGTGCGCGGGCGTGGCGGCGTAGGCGAACAGCGGCTCGCACACCAGCTCGAGCTGGACCTCGCCCTGCACGCACTCGATCGTGCGCACGAGCATGTGGTCGGCATCGTGATCGGACGGGGGGCGCGTGTGCGGCGTCTTCGGGTCGTCGCCGTGCCAGTCGCCGATCGTCAGCGCGTCGCGCACGACGACCCACCCCGTCGGCGTCATCCACGTCGTCTCGAGCACGTTCGTGCCGGGCTCGTAGCGACGCCCGGCCGGCACGTTGACGCCGTAGGGGCCCAGCCGGAAGCGCCCGGCGCCGCGATCGAGCAACGCGGCGAAGACGCTCGGGCTGTCGAACCGCGGCAGGCACAGCCACTCGACCGCCCCGTCGGCGCCGACCAGGGCGCCGGTGTGGCAGTCCGACAGGAAGGCGTACTCGCCGATGGGCGGGAAGTGCGAGGCGCCGCGCACGAGCGTTCGCGCCCGCGCCGCCGCGGCCGGTGGGCGGGACGCCCCGGGCGGGCCGTCGCGAAGCGTCGCCATCCCGGGGACGCTAGTGCATCCGTCTGCGCCCGAGCTCGTCTCCAACGGCGCCGCGGTCGACGCCGCGGCGGGAGCCGCGCTCAGCCGCCGCCGTAGACGACGACGAGGTCCGTGACGACGCCGGTGAGGAAGCCGACGGCGAGCAGCAGCAGCCCGAGCTCGCGGTGGCCATAGCGCCGCATGCCGTTCCAGACCTCGCCGATCACGTACAGGATCGCGCCGCCGGCGACGGCGTAGAACGCGAGCGTCAGTGGCTCGCTCGTCACGCTGTAGCCGATCATCGCGCCGAGGAAGGTCGGGCCGCCGCCGATCAGGCCGGCGAGGCCCAGCCAGCGCCATGACGGCTTCACGTCGCCGAGCGGCCCGATGATCCCGAAGCCCTCGGTGGCGTTGTGGAGCGCGAAGCCGATGATCAGGACGGTCGCCAGGCTGATCGCGCCGGCGCGGGCCGACACGCCGATGGCCAGGCCCTCGGCGAAGTTGTGGACGCCGATCGCGCCCGCGATCACGAGCCCGGTCTGCAGCGCGCGGTGCCGGGCGACGTCCGACTCGCGCGCGAGCAGCGCCTCCTGGCTCGTGCTCAGCACCGCGGTCTGCCCGCCGGCGATCGGTGGCTTGGCCGGCGTCGCGCGCCGGATCCGACGCTCGAGGATCCCGAGCCCGGCGCTGCCGGCGGTGAAGCCCGCCGCGAGCAGGGCCACCAGCCACGCGACCCGTCCGAGCCCGGCCTCGCCGTCCTTGAAGCGCTCGACGGCGCCTTCGACGATCTCGTTGCCGTGGCTGAGCACGTCGACGAACAGGAACGCCAGCACGCCGACCGCGAACATCGCCAGCGCCACGCGCGTGCGGTCGCCGATCAACTCCAGCCGGCCGAACGGCAAGCCGAGGAAGATGGTGAACCCGGCGAGCGCGCCGAGGACGACGGTCTGGCTGAATGACACGCGAAGCTCCTGCGGGGGAGGGGGCCGTCGAGTTAGGGGACCCTAAGCGATCCGGTGCGGACCCTACCAGCTTAGGACGCCCTAAGTCCAACCGTCGCGGTGGGTGTTGTCCGCGCGCCGCGGGCCCGGCCCCGCGCCGACGCCGACGCGCCCGTTCGCCGCGCGCCGTCCTGCGCCGCCACGGCGCAGGACCGGGCCACGGCTCGGCCGATCCAACGCGCCCGGCCCTCCCCGCAGGCGCGACCGACGGTGCTACGTTCCGTACGTACCCGAGGAAGGAGAGCCTCACGATGGCCATCGCCGTGCGCACCCTGCAGAACTTCATCGACGGCGAGTTCGTCGATCCCGCCGAGGGCCAGACCGAGGCGGTCGTCAACCCGGCGACGGGCGAGACGATCGCCGAGATGCCGCTGTCCACTCAGGCCGACGTCGATCGCGCCGCCGCCGCGGCGCGCGCCGCCTTCGACGGCTGGTCCGGCGCGACGCCGGGCGAGCGCTCGCTCGCGCTGCTGCGAATCGCCGACGCGATCGAGGAGCGGGCCGACGAGATCTCCGAGATCGAGTCGATGGACGCCGGCAAGCCGCTGCAGGCGTTCAAGAACGACGAGATCCCGTTCATGTGCGACAACCTGCGCTTCTTCGCCGGCGCCGCGCGATGCCTCGAGGGCAAGGCCGCCGGCGAGTACGCCGAGGGCTACACGTCGATGATCCGGCGCGAGGCGGTCGGCGTCGTGGGCCAGATCACCCCGTGGAACTACCCGCTGATGATGGCCGTCTGGAAGATCGGCCCCGCCCTCGCGTCGGGCTGCACGATCGTCCTCAAGCCCGCCGAGACGACTCCGATGTCGACCATCAAGCTGGCCGAGATCTGCGCCGAGTTCCTCCCCAAGGGCGTCTTCAACGTGATCACGGGTCACGGCCAGCCGACCGGCGAGGCGCTCGTCACCCACCCCGAGATCGACATGGTGTCGCTGACCGGCTCGGTTGAGACCGGCAAGCGAATCGCGGCCGCGGCCGCGGCCACCGTGAAGAAGGTCCACCTCGAGCTGGGCGGCAAGGCGCCCGTGATCGTGTTCGACGACGCCGACCTCGCCACGACGCTCGAGAAGATCGCCGGCGCCGGCTACTACAACGCGGGCCAGGACTGCACCGCCGCGACGCGCGTGCTGGTCGGCGCGGCCGTCTACGACGACGTCGTCAGCGGGCTCGCGGAGCAGGCCAAGGCCCTCGTCGTCGGTGACACGCGCGCCGAGGACACGACGCTCGGGCCGCTCAACTCCAAGCGCCAGCGCGAGCGCGTCGAGGGCTTCCTCGAGCGCAAGCCGAGCAATGCCGAGATCGTCACGGGCGGCAAGGAGCCGGACCTGCCGGGCTTCTACCTCGAGCCGACGGTCGTCGCCGGCCTCGAGCAGGGCGACGAGATGATCCAGCGGGAGATCTTCGGGCCCGTGATCACCGTCCAGCAGTTCTCGGACGAGGCGAAGGCGCTCGAGTGGGCCAACGGCACCGCGTTCGGGCTCGCATCGTCCGTGTGGACCCGCGACATCGGCCGCGCCCTGCGCATGGCGAAGGCGCTGCGCTTCGGCTGCGTGTGGATCAACGACCACATCCCGATCGCCTCGGAGATGCCCCACGGCGGCTACAAGCAGTCCGGCTACGGCAAGGACCTCAGCATGTACGCGCTCGAGGACTACACCCAGATCAAGCACGTGATGGCGAGCCTCGACTGACCTTGCGCGAGCCGCGCGACCCGGTCCCGGCGACCGGTCGCGCAGCGCCCGCCGCGCCGCTCACGGCGCGAGCTGCGGACCGGCGAGGGAGGATGTCCGGCGCTCCGGCGCCGCGGTCACTCGTCGCCGGCCGGCGGCCGGCGCAGGCGCTTGCGCTGAGCCCCCGCCCGCTTGGCGCGCAGGCGGCGCTCGACGGACCCCGAGGTCGGGCGCGTGGGCGTGCGCGGCCGAGGCACGGCCAGCGCCACCGCGAGCCGCTCGCGCAGGCGCTCCAGCGCGAGCTCGCGATTGCGCGCCTGGCTGCGCTCGTCCTGTGCGCTCGCCGTGACGCGTGGCCCGACGCGCGCCATGACGCGGTGCTTCTGCGCGTCGCTCAGCGCCGTGGACGCGGCGACGTCGAAGACGGCCTCGACACGCGATTCCGTGACGTTGGCGTGCTGCCCGCCGGGGCCGGACGAGCGGCTCGTGCGCAGCTCGATCTCCGCGAGCGGGACGGCGACGGTGCGGGTGACGATCATGGGGTTCTCCACGGCCATCGCGCAGGGTAGGGTGGTTTCCGCAACTTTCCAGCGAGCGGCCGTTATAGCGGCAGGTGATCTGTGGAAGCTTCCGCCCTTCGAGCTCCGGCAGCGGCACCCCGGCTGGCAGTCGGAGCCCCGCTGCTGCGGCTGCGTTCCGACGAGCAGCTCGTGGCCCTCTTCCGCGCGGGCAACGAGCAGGCGTTCACCGTCATCCACGAGCGCTACCGGCAGCGGCTGTTCGCCTATGCGCGCCAGATGCTCGCGGGATCGAGGCAGGATGCGGAGGACGCGCTCCAGGACGTGTTCGTGCGCGCCTACTCGGGGCTGCGGGCCAACGACCGGCCGCTGACGCTCAAGGCCTGGCTCTACCGCGTGGCCCACAACCGCTGCATCGACGACCTGCGTCGCTGCGCGCCTGCGCCGATCGACGTCTTCGACGCCGGTCGGACGCCGATGCACGACCCGCTCGACGTGGCGGAGCGCCGCGAGAACCTGCGGCGCCTCGTGGCGGACGTCCAGGACCTGCCCGAACAACAGCGCTCGGTGCTGCTGATGCGTGAGATCGACGGCCTCTCCTACGACGAGCTCGCCGCGGCGCACGACGTCTCCCTGCCCGCTGTCAAGTCGCTGCTCGTGCGCGCCCGGATGGGTCTTGTCGAGGCGCGCCAGGCGCGCGAGATCGACTGCCAGGAGATCCGCGAGCAGCTGTGCCTGGCGGCCGACCGCGGCGTGCGCTCGAGCGGCATCGCCCGCCGCCACCTGCGCGAATGCACGCCGTGCCGCGAGTTCCGCGGCGCGCTGCGCGACACGCGCAAGGAGTTCGCCGCGATCCTGCCACTCGGGGTCGGGCCGCTCGGGCTGCTCGCGCAGGTGTTCGGGCTCGGCTCGGGCAGCGGGGCGGCCGCGGCATCCGGCGGCGGCGCGGCCGTCACGGGCAGCGCGCTCGGCGGCAGCGCCGCGACTATCACCGCGACGAAGGTCTGCGCCGTCGTCTGCACCGCCGTGGTCGGCGCCGGCGGGGCGATCGAGGTCTCCGACACGATCAGCTCGCATCGGCCGGCGAAGCACGCGCGCACGCTCGCGCCCTCCCCGCGACCGACCCTAGACGGCGGGTCGCGAGCGCTACCGTCCATTCCGCTCGCCAAGCCGGCCACGCCCGGCGCCGCGGCCGGACCTTCGACGACGGCGCCCTCGACCGGCGCCGGCGCGCCGGCGACGGCCACGCCGACCGCTCCGGCAAGCGACACCGCGCCCGCGAACGACGGCGTCGCCGGAGGCTCGTCGTCGCCGGCCGACTCGACCGCGGGCGAACCGGCCGCCGACGCCACGACGACGGCGCCCACCGGCGCCGCGGACGAGCTCCCGACCGACGGCGACGCGCGCA